>CAYMBB010000138.1:0-6967 GCA_964388515.1 uncultured Anaerolineaceae bacterium | reverse complement strand
GAGTCGAAGATCGCGCTCTCCTCCATCGCCGGCTCGGCCGAGGCCGCCTGGATGTAGTCCTCGATCTCCTGGGGCACTTTCTCGAGCCCGTACATGTCGAGGATCTTGCGGCGGATCTCGTTCTGGTAGTCGTGGATGTGGCGGTCGGCGTCGATCTCCTGGGCCCACAGGTTGTCCATGATCTTGACCGGACCCTGGCCGAAGATGTCGCGCTGGAAGATGTCCGAAAGGCTGGCCTGCGGGTCGACCGAGAAGACGAGGACCTTCTTGCCCTGCTGCGCGAGCCAGAACGCGGTGGCGGCCGAGAAGGTCGTCTTGCCGAGGCCACCCTTCCCGCCGAACATCACGTAGCGGCGCTCGGGGTGGCGCACGAACAGCTCGGCGAGGGAGTCCACGCCGGCCGCCAGGGTGGGTCCCGAAGGCGTCGGGGTCGTGCCGGCGGAGCCGGCTGCGTCGAAGGCGGTCATGGCCTAGAACAGCGCGTCCGTGAGGTCCTTCTCACGGAGCATGCGCCGCTTCCAGGTCGAGATCTGGGGCACGACATAGGGCAACAGGCGGAGCGAGTAGTAGGGTGGCAGGATCGGCACCCCGAGCAGGTCACCCATCGTGGTCAGGATGAACAGGTGCTCCATGCTCGCCCGCGTGCGCATCGCGTAGCGCGTCATGTCGTGGGCGGCCATCCCGTAGGTGACCTCCCGGAGCTTGCCGAAGACGCCCTTGACGCCGGTCTCTTCCCGGCTCTGGGCACGCGGATCGTCGGGCATGTGGACCTCCTTCGGCTAGACCCCGTGCAGGTGGTGCTCGTGGACGTCGCTGAACTCGCGCTCGCGGAGCACACGGCGCTTCCAGGTCGTGATCTCGGGCACGACGTACGGCAGGATGCGCAGCGAATAGTAGGGCGGGATCACGGGCAGCCCGATCATGTCGCCGACGAGGACGACCATGAACATGTTCTCGAGCGCGGCACGCATCTCGACTGCGTGGCGGGCGACCTCGTATCCGGTGAGACCGTAGGCGAACTGCCGCAGCACCTCACGGAGCCCCACATCCCGCGGTGGGGGCACGGCGGCCGGTGGAGAAGGCGCGCGACGCATTGGCCTGGTGAAGAAACTCTCGGCCTCGGTAGCTGCCAGACTGCCACCCGGAGTCTAGCAGATGACTGGCCTGCGAAGGCGCAGGAGACGCCGGCTCATTGACCGCCTCGGGCAACCTCCGTAGAGTCGCCCTCATGCCCGACCTCGAGGCCCTCCTCCCCTCGCTCGCGATCGCCGTCCTGCTCGTCTTCATGCTCTGGTTCGTCGCCGGCACCCAGGGCAACATCCGGCGCGGCAATCGCCTCCTGCGCTGGCTCCAGGAGGGCCTGCCGCTCCTGGGCAACCGGACGACCCTCCGCTGGCTGGGCAGCTCGGCCGTCGAGCTGACGATCGCCGACCCGAGGCACCCGTTCCGCGAGGCACAGGTCCTGGTCGTCCTCGAGCCACGCGACGTCGGCCTGCTCTGGGCGTACGGGCACGCGCGCGGACGGCGCGACTTCATCATCGTCCGGGCCAGCCTCCGGCACGCCCCACGCTTCGAACTCGAGGTCGGCGACCGCCGCGGCTGGACCGGGCGGATCGACCAGGAGCGGCTCGGCGAGGGCGGCTGGAGCCAACTCGCCTGGCCGGTGCCCGAGCTCGAGGCCCTCGCCCGCCCCGGCGCGGACGAGGCGCTCGCGCGACGGACCTGGGACCGCTTCGAAGCGGCCAGCGGGGGCATCTGGCGCCTGTCGATCCACCAGACCGTGCCCCATCTGGAGGTCCACGTCCGGCCACCCGACACGGCCGCCGTCTCCTCCGCGCGGCTCATGGCCACGTTCCGCGAGCTGGCTCTCAGCCTGGGCGGGGAGTAGCAGAGCGGGAGGGCCGGTGTCCGGCCCTCCCGCTCCCGAAGGTGTCGACGATTCTTCAGGTGCCGCTAGCCGGCCGGAGCCGGAGCGGGCGCGGCGGGCGCGGCCCGAAGGCGGAGCCAGGCCCGGTAGGCGTCGTAGGCGATCACGAGGGCCGCCACGACGAGCAGGATCGCGACCGCGATCATCGCCCAGGCGCCGGCGACCGAGATCGCCGCCTGGCCTGACTTGGTGGCGATGCTCACGTACAGGTTGTAGGCAGTGACCAGGGTCGCCGCGACCGTCGTGACGTACATGAACAGCATCGGGATACCCGCATAGGCCGGATTGCGCCCGGTCGAGGCGAGCCAGATCGTGACCAGCAGGAGGCTGAGCGCCGCCATCAGCTGGTTCGAGGCACCAAAGAGCTGCCAGAGGTAGACCCAGGTGCCCGACATCACGAGGGCGAGGACCAGGACCATGGAGATCACTGTCGCCACGTTCTGGTTCTTGAAGCCCACCCAGCGGTCGCCAAGCCACTCTCCGAGGGTCACGCGCATGACCCGGAAGACGAGCTGGACGACGGTCAGGACGATGACCACGAACGCCCCGAAACCGAGGGCCGTCCCGAACGAGGTCGGGATGAGCCCGAACGTCGCGACGTTGAGGAGCGCGCCGACCCCGCTGGCGAAGGCTCCCGCGCCGGCCCCGCCGGCGACCGCGACGGCGGTCAGGGAGAGCAGTCCGAGCGTGTTCTCGGAGAACATCCCGCCCCCGCCGACCGGCAGGGCGTCTGTCTCGTACTCCAGCTGGCGGGCCGTGCCGACCGAGCCGAAGAGGGCGTGCCAGCCCGAGATCGCCCCGCAGGCGATCGTCACGAAGAGCATCGGCCAGAGCGGCTGGATCGCCCCGGTCGCGATCGCCGGCGAGAAGCCCTTGAACGCGTCGACCTTGAAGGCTGCTACGTCCGGGCTGGTGAACGGCGCCAGGATCGCCCCGAGGGCGCCGAAGCCGATCGTCAGCGCGGTGATCCAGAACCCGATGTAGTTGACCGGCTGAGCGAACCGCCAGATCGCCAGGTTCGCGCCCAGGTAGCTGAACACGAGCAGCAGGATCGCCCAGAACAGGAAGCTCGGCAGGACGTTGATCTCGCCGGTCTCGGGGTTGTACGTGGGCGTCTTCGGGCGCGTGCCATCCTTTGCCGCGGCCGGCACGCGCGGGTCCGCGTTCGTCGGGTCGACGACCGTGTAGAGGGGGCCGCCGGCGTTGATCGACTTGTTGAGGCTCGTGACTGCGCCGCTGATCGGCCCCGTGGTCCAGTCGATCGCCTTCCCGGGCTCGGTCGGAACCGTCGCGCCGAGCGGCCCGAGCGCCATCGCGGCCAGGGTCAGCCCGACGGTCACGACCGTGACCGCCACGATGCTCGCCTTGAGCCGGTAGATCGCGTAGCCGGCGACCAGCCCCATGATCGCCAGGACGACGATGCCGAACGGGACGTCGGGCCGGGCGGCGAGGATGGCCGCCATGATCCCGACGAAGGCGCCGCCGATCAGCAACAGGTAGAAGAAGATGAACACGAACAGGATCCGGCGCGTCCGGGGCGAGACGAGGCGGTGGGCGATCGCGCTCAGGGAGTTCCCGTCGTTGCGGACGGCCATGATGATCGCGCTGTAGTCGCTCGCCCAGCCGATGAAGGTCACGCCGATCAGCAACCACAGGATCGACGGCAGCCAGCCCCAGAGGTTGGCCGCGGTGATCACCCCGACGATCGGGCCGGCTGCGGCGATCGACTTGAAGTGATAGCCGTAGAGGACGAAGCGGCTCGTGGGCATGAAGTCCGCCCCGTCCATGTACATCCGGGCCGGCGTCGCCCGCTTCGGATCAGCCTGGATGATCTCCCGATCGATCCGCCTTGCGTAGTACGTGTAGCCGAGGTAGATGACGACGGCTCCGAGGACGACGACCCACAGGGAACTCACGACACTCCTCCCTACCAACACCTAGCTGTGACGAACAGGCCGCGCTGGATGGCGGTCTCCGGTCTCGCCCGATGCGCCCTCCTTTCCCCTCGCGCCCGGGGCTCGCTCAGCCCGCGCCGGCCGTGAGGCGACGCTCGATGGCCGGCAGGACCGCGGCGAGGTCGGGCCCGAGGAACCGCTCGCGCCCGTCGATCACCACGGCCGGATAGCGGAAGACGCGATAGCGAAGCGAGGCCAGGACACCCTCGATCGAGGCGGCGTCGATCACCGTGAGGTGAACCCGCGTCCCGAAGCGGGCGATCAGCTCGCGGCTCCAATCCGACAGGGCCTGGTACTCACGGGCCAGATCATCAGGCAGCGCCTCGGCTGCCTCCTCCCGTCGCAGGCGCTCGCCGAGGCCCATCTCCTCGAACGTCAGCTCGCAGTGCTGGCAGTGGTAGAAGACGGTCGGCGCGTAGGTGATCGCCTCGACCCGGAGCGGCTTCATCTGAGGCACGTGCAGCCGGCCGCGGAGACGGACGTCGGCTCCATTTGGCTGCCAGCATACCGCCGCGGTCAAGGGCCGCCGGACACGGCCGAACCAGGTCAGGGCGATCGGTGGATCCAGACCACGCGTCACGTCGGACTCCCGTCCACGAGCACGTGCGCCACGGTCGCACCATACCTTCGGCACTTCCCAGGCTGCTGCGCCGGCATGTTGTGTCGCGCCCAGCCCGGGCCGGGTTGGGTATTGACCGTCACGGCGCGGGCGAATACCCTGTCCCAACCAAACGTTCGTTTGGTACCCGCCAGGCCCACACCAGGCAGGGTGCCGAGTGGAGTCACCACGGCCGTGACGCTAGCCCGACCTCGCGAACTCGAGCTCCAGCGCGCCGCCACCCAGCTCTTCCGCGAGCGCGGCTTCCACGCGACCTCGATGCAGGACCTGGCCGAGGCCCTGGGGATGCACCGCGGCAGCCTCTATCACTACATCGCGGCCAAGGACGACCTCCTCTGGACGATCGTCAGCGACGCGCTCGAGCAGCTCGAGGCACACGTTCGACCCGAGCTCGACGGCCCGGGCCGGGGCGTCGATCGCGTCCGCCGGGCGATCGCGGCCCACCTGGGGTTCGCGGCCGACCACAGTGACGAGCTCTCATTGCTCCAGATCGAACTTCGCTCCCTCTCCCCGGAGCGCCGGCGCGACCTCGTCGAGCGCCGCGACCGCTACGAGCGCCACTGGCGCGCGGCGCTCGCGGCCGGGGTCGCCGACGGCAGCTTCCGGCCGATCGACGTCCGCCTGGCCGGGTTCATGATCCTATCGACCTGCAACTGGTTCACCCAGTGGTATCGGCCCGACGGCCCGCTGTCGGTCGAGGAGCTGGCCGCGACGCTGGCCGAGCTGCTGATCGACGGCCTGCGCCCGGCCGTCCCGGGCAACCATCCCCCGAACAAGGAGCCGAATCGATGATTCCCCGTCTCGAGCATGCGGTCGTCCTCGGCGCCGGCACGATGGGTGCCCAGCTCGCCTGCCTGCTGGCGGGCGCCGGGGCGCGCGTCAGCCTGCTCGACCTCGATGCCGCGACCGCCGGCCAGGGCCTCGAGCGCGCCCGACGGCTGCGCCCCTCGCCCCTCTACCGCGCCGACGACGCGACGCGGATCACGACCGCCGGCTTCGACGCCCTCGGGGCGAGGGTCGCCGACGCGGACTGGGTGATCGAGGCGATCGTCGAGCAGCTCGAGCCCAAGCGCGACCTCCTGGCCCGCGTCGACGCCGCGCTCGCGGGTCGGTCCCGCTACCCGATCGTGAGCTCGAACACGAGCGGGATCTCGATCCGGGCCCTGGCCGAGGGCCGCTCCGAGCCCTTCCGGCGAGCGTTCCTGGGGACCCACTTCTTCAACCCGCCCCGCTACGCCCGGCTGCTCGAGCTGATCCCGACGGCCGAGACCGATCCGGCCCTCGTCGCCTGGCTCGAGACCTACGGCTCGCGCCACCTGGGCAAGGGGACCGTCCTGGCCAACGACACGCCCGCCTTCATCGCCAACCGGCTCGGGGTCCATGGCCTGCTCGTGGCCCTCGAGCTTGCCCTCGAGCTCGGGCTCGGGGTGGACGAGGTCGACGAGCTGACCGGGCCGCTGATCGGCCATCCCAGAAGCGCCACCTTCCGAACCCTCGACCTGATCGGGATCGACGTCGCCGTCGCCGTCGCGGACCACTGCCACGAGGCGCTCGTCGACGACCCCGAGCGCGACCGGTTCCGGGTGCCCGCGGTCCTCCGGACGCTCGTCGAGCGCGGCGCGCTGGGCGAGAAGCGCGGGGCCGGGGTCTACCGCAAGGTCGACGGTGAGATCCTCGCCCTCGACCTGGCTACGCTCGACTACCGGCCCCGGCGCTCGCTCGTCTCGAGCGCGGTCCAGCTCGCCCGCAACGAGCCCGACCTCGGCCGCCGGCTGGCGGGTCTCCTCGGCGCCGACGACACGGCCGCCCGCTTCGTGCGTGGCTTCGTCGCCGCCTCGCTCGGCTATGCCGCGGCCGTGGCGCCGGAGGTCGCCGCCGACGCGGTCGCCGTCGACCGGGCGATGCGCTGGGGCTTCGGCTGGGAGCTCGGTCCGTTCGAGACCTGGGACGTGCTCGGCGTGCCGGCTGTCGTCGAGCTGATCGAGCGCTCGGGCCGCCCTGTACCCGAGCTCGCCGGCCGCGTCGCGGCCGGTCCGGGCGCGTTCTATCGAACCACGACCGACGGCGGCCGCGAGAGCGTCGGCTTCGCCGACCTCTCCTTCCGACCCGTCCCTGCCACGCCCGGCGCGATCGACGTCGCCACCCGTCGCCGAGCCCGACCGGACCTGCCCTCGAACGCCGCCGCCTCGGTCGTCGACCTCGGCCAGGGGATCCTCGGCCTGGAGCTGCACGGCAAGCTCAACCTGATCGGGATGGACACGCTCGACATCATCCGCCGCGCGATCGAGCTGGCCGCCCGGGACGCCGACGGGCTCGTGATCGGCACCCTGGCCCCTGATTTCTCCGCCGGGGCGAACCTCGCGCTCCTGCTGATCGACGCCGAGGAGGGCGAGTGGGACGAGCTCGACCGGGCCGTCCGCCGCTTCCAGGCGGCGACCCAGGCGATCCGCTACGCGCCCGTGCCCG
>CAYMBB010000137.1:0-7017 GCA_964388515.1 uncultured Anaerolineaceae bacterium | reverse complement strand
CGCGTGCGCCCGACGAGCCGCGTGCGCCCGACGAGCCGCGTGCGCCCGACGAGCCAGGCCCGCCGCGCCACCCGCGTCCGGCGCGACTCCCAGGTATCCAACGACCGTTCTCGTCCGCAGGACAACGAGCAGGACCCGCCCGGGTGCGGGATCTAGCGTTCTGGCCAGCAGGACGAACCGCCCGAAGGCCACGGGTTCCCTGTACCTCGTTCTCGGCAAAAGCACAAACCGCCTGAATGCGGAGAACACGGCACGGTCTCACCCACCGATCCGCCCCGACACCCGCGCTTTGTCCTTGCCCCAAGAACAACCGCCCAGGCGAGCGGCTGAAGGCCCCGGCTGACGCCGATGCCGACCCCGTCCCGGGCGATTCGGCTCTTCTGGCAGAAACGTCAGGGAAGCAGACACGGCACGTGGGAGCCGGGCAGTCCGCAGCCGGACAGCCGAGGGCCAGACAACCGAGGGCCGGATAGTCCACAGCCAGACAGATCGGCCGCGCACCCGCCGGCCCCGCGCGCCGTTCCGGCTACACTCGGCCCGTGGTCGGACAGCAGATCGGGCAGACTCTCGCCTACGTCAACTGGGTCGTCCTCACCGGCCTGGCCGTCGGGACCTTCGCGGTCGTCCTCGTCGGTCGGTTCCGGACCGGGGCGACGAAGGGTTACCTGGCGTTCAGCTCGCTCTGCGCCGCGGGGTTCGGTTTCCTCGCCTGGCTCGCCGACACGGCCCTGCCCGCCTCGACGGCCGGCTCTCCGATCACGCCCGGTTCACCGATCACGCCTGATCCGGCCTTCGACCCGCCCCGCCAGCTGGCCCTGGCCGCATTCGCTCTCCTCGCCCTGGCCTACACGGTCGTCCTCGCCCGGGGCAGGCGGGCGCCGGTCCTGGCCGGCGTGACGATCGCGGCCGGCGGCGGGGCGATCCTGCTCGGCTCGCTCGGCTGGGGCGGCGGCGTGCCGTCGGCGATCCCGCTCCTCGTCCAGCTCGCCGTCCTGGCCCTGGCGACCGGCGGTGTCTTCGCCACGATGATCCTCGGCCACTGGTACCTCGTGACCCCGAAGCTGCCCGAGGCGCCGCTCGTCCTGCTCGCCCGGCTGCTGTTCGCGGTCGTCGCCCTCCAGGTCGTCCTGTTCGTGGCCTGGATGGCCACCGGGGTCGGGAGCGGCGCCCGGCCATTCGAGCCACTCGTCGGGCCGTGGGCCTTCTTCGTCTGGCTGCGCCTCCTGATCGGGCTCGTCTTCCCGCTCGTCGTCTCCTGGGCGGCGATCCAGACCGCCCGGACCCGCTCCATGGAGTCGGCGACGGGCCTCCTGTACATCGACGTCGGGGCGATCGCGGCCGGCACGATCGTGGCGGCCGGGCTCTACTTCGGCGCCGGGCTGCTCGTGTAGGCTGGCGGGGACGACGACCGACGGGGCGACGACCGGCGGGGCGAGGGGACGACGACCGACGGGACGACGGACGACGGGACGACGACCGGGTGCGCAGGACGTGGAGGCCAGCCAGGTGAGGAGACCGAGGAGACCGACCAGGTGAGTCACGACGGAGACTGGATCGCGGGCGAGATCGACCTCGCCTACATCGCCGGCCTGTCCGCCGCGCCGCACCCGGTCCTGCTCGAGATCGAGTCGGTCGCCATCCCGGCCGGCGTCCCGATCGTCGACCGGGAGAGCGGACGGGTGCTGATGGCGCTCGCCGCCGGGCGCCGACAGATCGTCGAGGTCGGCACGGCCTACGGCTATTCGACCCTCTGGATGGCCCTCGGACAGCCGCCCGGCGGAACGATCGCCACGATCGACCCCGATGCGCGCCGGACGGCGCTCGCCCGCGACTGGTGGCGGCGGGCGGGGATCCCGGACGAACGGATCGCGGTCGTCAACCGGCCGGCCCTCGAGGCGTTCGCCGCCCATGAGCCTGCCCTCGCCGGACCGTTCGACCTCGCCTTCATCGATGCCCTGAAGCCCGAATACCAGGCCTACCTCGACGCAATCGTGCCCCGGCTGTCACCCGGCGCGCTCGTGGTGGCGGACAATGTCCTGTGGAGTGGTCGGGCGTCCGGCGCCCGACCGGCCGACCTGGACGATCGCTCGGTCGAGGCGCTGCGGCGGTTCAACGCCGCCGTCCTCGTCGATCCGCGGTTCAAGGCCACGATCCTGCCGGTCGGCGACGGGCTCCTGCTGGCGGGGTGGCGGGGATGAGCGAGCAGCGGCAGGCGACGGGCGCCGCACGCTCGGGCGAGTCGCTGATCCGCGTCCGGGTTCGACTGTTCGCGATCCAGCGCGAGCTGGCCGGGAGGCGCGAGGTGGCGCTCGAGCTGCCCACCGGAGCCGACATCGAGACCGCCTGGGCCGCGATCGTGGAACGGTTCCCGGCCCTGGCGCCCGGCCGGCCGGCGATCCGGTTCGCCCGGAACGGTGACTACGCGGACGCGAGCGAGCCGCTCGCCGACGGCGACGAGCTGGCCTTCATCCCGCCGGTGAGCGGGGGCGCCGATACGGCCGACACGCCCCTCCGGATCCTCGAGCTGCGCGAGGAGCCGTTCGACCTCGCGATCCTGGCCCAGCTCGGCGACCGCCTGGCGACCGACGGCGACGGGGCGATCGTCGGGTTCATTGGCCGGACGCGGGTGACCCCGGGCACGCCCGCTCCCGGCCAGGAGGACGAGGCCGCCCGGCACGCGGGGCGCGCGGTCGACGCCCTCGACTACGAGGCGCACGAGACGATGGCCCTGCGGATGCTCGATCGGATCGCCGAAGAGATCGCCGCGCGGTTCGGCGTCGTCCGCCTGGCGGTCGTCCATCGCCTGGGCCGGGTCGCGCTCGGTGAGGTGAGCATCGCCGTCGTGGCCGTCTCGCCCCACCGCGACGCCGCCTTCGCGGCCGCCCGCTACGCAATCGACGAGACGAAGGCCCGGGTGCCGATCTGGAAGGCCGAGCAGTTCGCCGACGGCCAGGTCTGGATCGGCGAACCGCCCCGGACCGGACCGCCGCCCGAGCGATGACGCCCGAGCGATGACGACCGAGCGATGACGACCGAACCGCGCCGCCGCGGCCCCGGGTCCAGGATCGCGCCGTGACGACCGAACGATGACGACCGACACGGGCGCGCTCGACCGACTCCACGTCCTTGCCGACGCCCTGGCGGGCACCTGGGCTGCGCGGGCATCGGTCTCGACGACGGTCGGGCGCGAGCGGGCGATCCTGCGCCTGTTCGGTGTCGAGGGCCTCGACCGGGCGGGGCGCCCGCTCGCCGGTGAGGTCGTCGATCGCTATGTCGCGGGGCAGGCAGACCGGCTGGCCACCGGGATCGCCCTGCCGTTCGCGATGGCCCTCGCCGAGTATGACGTCCCGGCCCAGGAGCTCGCCATCGACGTCGCCAGCGGTGCGGTCGACCTCGCCCTCGAGGCCGACCTCCTCGCCCGGCCGGACCGCCGGGCCGCCGCCGAGCGCGAGGCGACGCGGCTGGCGGGCGCCGCTCTGGAGCGGATCGCGGCCAACCGGACCGCCCGGACGGAGCTGCTCGCGGTGCTCGGCGACCCCGCCCGTCCGTGGCTGGGGTTTGCCGCCGGCGAACCGACCGTCGACGGCGCCCGCGAGGAGGTCGCGCGGCTCGTCGCCGAGGGCGCCGACGTGATCCGCGTCACCGTCCCGGCCGGTCGCGAACTGACCAACCGCCTCTACGAGTCCGGTGTCGCGGTCGCGCCCTGGCGGCCCCGTCTCCGGCGCCGCGAGCCGGACGAACCGGTGCCCGCCGGCAGCCAGCGCGGCCTGGCCGAGCTGCGCGGGGTCGTCGATGGCGCCGCCGCCGAGCGCCGCCGCTACGCCCGTCTGGCGACCGTCGCGCCGCCCCTCGCCGCACCCGAGCAGGCGGTCGTGGCCGCCTTCGAGCGGCTCGACCTCGTGGAGGCCGACCCGCTGGCCGAGATCGTCGACGCCGGCGTCGACCCGGACCGCGCCCTCGCCGACCACGCCTTCGCCAACCTCCTCCAGGGCCGGGCCGGCTGTCATCTTCTGATCGGTCCCGGGCCACTCGTCGTCGCTCCGGACATGCGCCGCGGCTTGCCGTCCGATGCCGCCACCCGCGCCGGGCGTGCCCTCGCGCTCCAGCTGATCTCGGCCGCGCTCGCCCGCCGGCACGGCCTCCGGCCGGACCAGGTCGTCGTCGGCGCCCTGCCGGCCTGGCTGGCCGAGGAGCGCGCCCCGGCCATCCTGGCGCTGGCCCAGGTCTCCCTCCGGCGGGCGCTCTTCCCGGGCCATCCGCTCGCGTTCGAGGAGCCTCCGCCGTCGACCCGGGCGGGCGCGCTCTGGTCGTTCCTCCTGTCCGCGGTCCTGCCCCTGGCCGGCCCGGTGGCGCTCGTCGTCCGGCGCTCCGGGGAGCGGGAGACCGCCGGCGTGGTCGCGGCCACGAGGGCCGCCGTCGCCGTGGCCGAGGAGGCCGTCGCCTCGCTCGAGCCCTGGACGCTCCGGGGCCCGGCCCGCGCCCAGGCCGACGCGACGGTCGCGAGCGCGATCGAAACGCTGGCGCGGCTGACCGACGAGGGCTGGGAGGCGATCCTCGACGAGCCACCCGGCGGGCCGGACCGGCCGCGGCTGGGCGCCGACGCGGTCGTCGAGCGGAGCGAGTCGTTCGACCCGTTCGCGGCCGCCGAGGCTGCCGCCAGCGGGTAGCGCATCGCGGCCGCGGCCGCCGACGCCCAACCGCGGCGCCGACGCCCCCGCCGCGGCCGCCGACGCCCCGCCGCGGCCGCCGCGGCCACTGCGGCCATCGCCCCCCGGGGCCGCTGCGCCCGCCCCCACGGGCCGATCCGCCGGCTGAGCACGCCCGATCGGGCCGGGTTCGGGCGCCGGCACGCTACACTCGGCCGACGATGACCGCCGCCGAACGAGTTCTCACCGAACGCCGCGAGGATCGACTCGCGCGCCTTCAGCCGCTCCTCCACGAGCGGATCCTCGTCCTCGACGGCGCGATGGGCACGATGCTCCAGGCCCATCGCCTCGACGAGGCGGGCTTCCGGGGCGAGCGTTTCCGCGATCACCCGCGCGAGCTGCGCGGCTGCAACGACCTGCTCGCGATCACCCGGCCGGAGATCGTGGCCGCGATCCACGCCGCCTACCTCGAGGCCGGCGCGGACATCATCGAGACGAACACGTTCAACGCGACCCGGATCTCGATGGCCGACTACGGGCTCGAGGAATACGCCCGGGAGATGAACCGCGCCGCCGCCCGGCTCGCTCGCGAGACGGCAGATGCGTTCGAGGCCCGCGAGTCCGGCCGGCCGCGCTACGTCGCCGGTTCGATCGGCCCCACCAACCGGACCGCCTCGCTCTCGCCCGATGTCAACGATCCGGCCGCCCGCGCGGTCACCTTCGACGACCTCGTGGTCGCCTACGGCGAGGCGGTCGAGGGGCTGGTCGAGGGCGGGGCGGACCTGCTCCTGATCGAGACGATCTTCGACACCCTGAACGCGAAGGCCGCGATCTTCGCGATCGAGACGTACTTCGAGCGGGCCGGCCTCCGGCTGCCGGTGATGATCTCGGGGACGATCACCGACGCCTCCGGGCGGACGCTGTCGGGCCAGACCGTCGAGGCCTTCTGGAACTCGGTCGCCCATGCCCGCCCGCTGAGCGTCGGGTTCAACTGCGCCCTCGGCGCCCGCCAGCTGCGCCCGCACGTCCAGGAGCTGTCGCGGCTTGCCGACACGTTCGTCAGCGTCTACCCGAACGCGGGCCTGCCGAACCCGTTCGGCGAGTACGACGAGCGCCCGGCCGAGACCTCGGACGTCCTGGGCGACCTGGCCCGGAGCGGCTACGTGAACCTCGTCGGGGGGTGCTGCGGGACGACCCCCGAGCACGTCCGGGCGATCGCCGCCGCGGTCCGCGGGATCGCCCCGCGCCGGGTCCCCTCGATCGAGCCCCGGACCCGCCTGGCCGGGCTCGAGCCGCTGACGATCGGCCCCGACTCGCTGTTCGTCAACATCGGCGAGCGCACCAACGTCACCGGCTCGCGCGCCTTCGCCCGGGCCGTGCTCGAGAGCCGCTGGGACGACGCCGTCGCGATCGCCCGCCGGCAGGTGGAGGCGGGGGCCCAGGCGATCGACGTCAACATGGACGAGGGGATGCTCGACGCCGAGGCGGCGATGACCCACTTCCTCAACCTGATCGCCGGCGAGCCCGAGATCGCCCGCGTCCCGGTCGTCGTCGACTCCTCGAAGTGGTCGGTGATCGAGGCCGGCCTGAAGTGCCTCCAGGGCCGGGGGGTCGTCAACTCGATCAGCCTCAAGGAGGGCGAGGCGGTCTTCCTCGAGCACGCCCGGCTCGCCCGCCGCTACGGCGCGGCGGTGATCGTCATGGCCTTCGACGAGCGCGGCCAGGCCGACACCGTCGAGCGCAAGCTGGAGATCTGCCGGCGGGCGTACCAGCTGCTGACGACGAGGGCGGGCTTCGCCCCCGAGGAGATCATCTTCGACCCGAACATCTTCGCCATCGCGACCGGAATGGAGGAGCACGCCGGGTACGCAGTCGCCTACATCGAGGCGGTCCGCCGGATCAAGGCCGAGCTGCCCGGGGTGCGCGTCTCGGGCGGGGTGAGCAACGTTTCGTTCTCGTTCCGCGGCAACGACGCGGTCCGGGAGGCGATCCACTCGGTCTTCCTGTACCACGCGATCGCGGCCGGGATGGACATGGGGATCGTGAATCCCGGCCAGCTGGCGATCTACGACGAGATCGAGCCGGGGCTGCGCGAGCGGGTCGAGGACGTCGTCCTCGCCCGCCGGCCGGACGCGACCGAGCGCCTGCTCGAGGTCGCCGAGCAGCTGCGGGGGCGCACGACCGCCAGCGGGCCCGACCTCGCCTGGCGCGAGCGGCCGGTCCGCGAGCGGCTCGTCCATGCCCTCGTCGAGGGGATCGACGCGTACATCGTCGAGGACACCGAGGAGGCCCGCCTCCAGGTCGCCCACCCGATCGAGGTGATCGAGGGGCCGCTGATGGAAGGGATGAACGTCGTCGGCGACCTGTTCGG
>CAYMBB010000136.1:3366-7060 GCA_964388515.1 uncultured Anaerolineaceae bacterium | reverse complement strand
GAGACAGCCTTCAGGCCGGGCGGTGGCGGACCGGGCGGCGGCGGTGGGGCTGGCGGTGGCGGCGGGGTCCCGGGGGCCGGTCCGAGGGCCAGCCGCCCCCAGCCGAACGTGCTGTTCGGGACCGGCGTCCCGAGCGCCACGGTGTGAGCGCGCAGCGCGGCGGCGAGCTGGGCCGGGCCGAGCGTCGGGTCGGCCTGGAGGAGGAGCGCGGCGGCGCCCGAGACGTACGGCGCGGACTGGCTCGTGCCGCAGAACTGCGGGAACGTGGTCGTGGCCGCGCAGTCGACCGCGACCAGGTCGGGCTTCGTCCGTCCGTCGACCGTCGGGCCCCGCGAGCTGTACGGCTCGACCGCGTCAGGGGTCGTGACGTTCACCGCGCCGACGGTCACCAGCCCGGGGTTGGCGCTGTCGGCCGGGGAGGGGAGCGTCCCGGCCGGGACCTGGTAGGTGAGCCCGTCGCCCTGGCCTTCGACGAGCAGCTGGATCGGGCCGACCGGGCTGCCCGAGATCCAGGCGACCTGGATGTCGTACGAGCCCGAGGTCGCGGCGGTGAAGCGCAGGTGCTCGACCGGGTCGCCGGTGCCCGACTGGGGGTCGGTCGAGCTCGCGACCGGCAGGGTCGCCCCGGCCGGGAAGAGGTAGAGGTCGTAGTCGGTCGTCGCGGCGCCCCAGCGGTCCGGCCAGCGGATCGCGACATCCACGGTGTCGCCGGCGGCGAGGGTGAGCGAGTTCGCCTCGTCGGTGCCGGAGAACTCGAGCCAGCCGTTGGCGTTCGCGTCGGTCCACGGCCCGCTCCAGCCGAGGTCGGCGGAGTTGCCGGCCGAGTTCACCCACAGGGCGCCGCCCGCGACGGCCGCGTCGACCGCGGCGTAGTAGGTGTCGGGGTTGGGGCTCGTGCCGTCGCCCGGTCCCTCGAAGACGGCGCTCGACCCGAACGAGGCGTTGATGATCCGGACGCCGGCCCCGGTCATCCAGGCGATCGTCTGGCGGGTGTCGAGGAACGAGATCGGGTTGGCGATGTAGAGGGTGGCGTTGGGGGCCATGTCGGCGATCGTCTCGGCGACCGCGGTGCCGTGCGTCTCACCGCTCGTTTCGCAGGCTGCGAGGCTCGAGCTGAACGTCCCGATGTCGGTGTAGCAGCGCGCCTGGACGCCGCCCGGGAACTCCTGTTGGAGGAGGCCGGAGATGCCGGTGAAGCCGCCGTCGATGATCCCGATCCGGATGCCGGTGCCGGTGTAGCCGGCCAGCTGCCAGGCGTCGGCGCCGTGGATCGAGACACCGGCGCTGGTCAGGGCGTGCGGGAGGGGGCGGCGGATCGGGTCGACGCGCCGGACGCCGGGGGTGGCGGCGAGGACGTCGAGCGCGACGATCGGGACGCTGGCCTCGATGAGGGCGCCGGCGGGGTCGACCTGGACCTGGTCGGCCGCGAGTCGGCGAAGGGCGGTCGCGACCGGGCCGACGTTCGCGGGGCCCGCCAGCCTGATCGAGACGGCGACCTCGGGTCCGTTCGGGCCGGGGTGCGTGATCAGGCTGTCTGTGATGTGCGCCGGGAGCGTGGTGGCCAGCGAGGTGGGAGTGGTGGCCCCGGTCCTCGCGCCCGCGGTCCCCGCGCCCGCGGTCCCCGCGCCCGCGGTCCCCGCGCCCCCGGTCCCCGCGCCCCGTGCCGGCGGTTGTTGCGTGCCACTCAACAAATCGGGCGATTCTCCGGGCGAGGCGGTGGCCGGGCCGGCCCGAGGGTCCGCGACCAGACGATTCGTGCGCCCGAGCGGTCGTGCGGAAGCCGCGGACGAGCGTGCCGAGCTCGACGACGGGCCTCTCGGGCCCCCAATCAGGCGTTTCCCCGGCCCGTTGCTGGCGTCCGCAGCCCGCGGGGCGGTCGAATCGGCTGGTTTGTTGAGCACCACGCAACACGTGCCCCGGGCGAAAGGCTCGGCGCGGGCGAGGGGCTCGGCGCGGACCAGCTCGGCCAGGCCGGACGACAGGGCGGTCGGGTGCGCCTCCCGTGGGGGGATCTGGCGGATCGGCCGGGAGGCTGGTGTCGGGTCGGTAGTCGGTGTCGGGTCGGTAGTCGGTGTCGGGTCGGTAGTCGGTGTCGGCTCGGTAGTCGGTGTCGGTGTGCGTGCGTCCGGTGTCGGTGTGCGTGCGTCCGGTGTCGGCGCCGTCGCCGCGTGGGCGGTCGGCCTGTCGCCCTGGATCGCCCCGGCGAGGGTTGGTGCCGGCCACGAAATCGACGACACGGCGAGGATGACCGAAGCCGCGACCGTCGAGCCCACGCGCATGATCGACCAGTCGCGACGTACCATCCGCCTCTCCATCGTGCCGGGGCGACGCTTCCGGCGGCCGGTCGAGTATAGGCCGCACCCCGGTCAGCCGGACCCCCCGGAGGTCCTGGTCGCGGCCAGCCAGAGGAGTCCGTCGCCCGGCCACTTGCCGCGCGGGGCCTCGAGGGCCGCCCGAAGTTGCGCTGATGAAACGGGGTAGGCGGCGCGGATCGTTTCAGGGTGGGCCCGAACGAGGGCCGTGTGGTGTCGGCTGGGCGGCAGGACGAGGAGGATGTGGACCCGCGGGTCGGCTGCTCCGTCGGATGCCGTGCCGGTCGCCCGGTCGATCGCCTCCTGGACGGCCACACGTTTGCTCTGCTGCTCGCGCACGATCTCCTCGAGGCGACCGATCCGCGTCTCGACCTCGACGAGGACGATGTCCGGGCCGTCATCGAGCCGCAGGTCCGACGACCGGCGGCCCGGTCCGGGGCCCGGGATCGGCGCCTCGACCGTGGCCCGCCAGCGCCGGTGTCGAATCGCCAGGAGCCGTTCGACGATCCGCGCATGGGCCGCATCACGGATCAGCGGCTCGCCGTCATCGTATATCGCGAACTTGAACGTCCCGCCGAGGACGGCCCCTGCTCTCGCCCGGACGGTCGGGGTGACGCCGGGGTCGCCCGCCTCCAGCCGGCAGATCACTGCGCGGTCGACCCCGATCGCGCGTGCCACCGCGGCCTGGCTGACCCCCGCCCGGAGCCGGATGGCGCGAAAGTCGTCGCCGAAGGACCGTGCCGTGCGCTCCAGCTGGCGGTCGGCCGCGTTCAGGGCGGCCCGGCGGATCTGGCCGGCGGTCGTGGCGGGTTTGGCGCGGGCTGTCGAGGCGGTCGGCGGGGCCACCGATCTGCGCGGCTGGTCCATTGCGTCTCTCCCGTTGCGCACCAGTGGGGTCGAGCTGCGGTCCGGCGGATCGGGTCGGTCGACGGTCCGGCGGATCGGGTCGGTCGGCGGTCCGGCGGATCGGGTCGGTCGGCGGGCCGGCGTTCAGGCCGCCGGGCCTGACTTCCCGGGGGAGAGGCCGTCCGCCGCGCACCTGTTGCGGCTATCTCAACAAATCGGGCTTATCGCGGGGTTGCGGCACCGGCTGGAGGCCCCGTTGACGATGGTCGGGCCCGACGAACCGTTGAAGCTGGTCCGCTCCAACCACCTGGGCGACCTCTAGGTGTTCGGGGCACCACCCGCACGCGTGTTGTGGGCGCCGGGGAGGCTGGCCGAGCCGGGAGCGGACGGAGCTGGGGACTCGATCACCCGCCGACCGATCGAGATTGGTCACATTTGTTGAGCAGCCCGCAACAACCGCCGGCGGCCGACCCCGAACGACCCGGCGGCCGACCCCGAACGACCCGGCGGCCGACCCCGAACGACCCGGCGGCCGA
>CAYMBB010000136.1:0-3266 GCA_964388515.1 uncultured Anaerolineaceae bacterium | reverse complement strand
CCCCGAACGACCCAGAACCGATGCGACCCGCCGGGCTACTCAGCCCACCCGGATGCCCAACATCCCCAGCGCCGTGACTCCGAGCAGGACCAGGTCCAGGACGATCACCAGCCCGACCGCGGCCCAGGCCACCAGGTTCGCGCGGCGGCCGTTCCGGTGGCGGCCCATCAGCCGTTCGTCGTTCACGAGCAGGACCATGAACACGAGCACGATCGGCAGGAGCAGGCCCTGGAGGTTCTGCGAGGCGACGATCACCGGGATCGGGTCGAGCCCGGGGATGAGCACGACCAGCGCGCCAAGCAGGAGCACGAACGTGTAGATGCCGAAGAACGGCGGCGCGTCGCGGAAGCGCTTGCCCACCCCGGACTCCCAGCCGAACGCCTCGCAGATCACGAACGCGGTCGAGAGGGGCATGATCGTCGCGGCCAGGACCGAGGCGCCGAAGAGCCCGATCGCGAACAGCACGGTCGCCAGCTCTCCGGCGACCGGGGCGAGCGCCTGGGCGGCGTCGGCGGCGGTCTCGATTCGCATGCCGCCGGCGTGGATCGTGGCCGCGGTGGCGACGACGATGAACACCGCGATCACGTTCGTCCAGACCGCCCCGCCGACCGCGTCGGCCTGCTCGAGGCGCAGCTCGTCCTCGTCGATCGCCTTCTCGGCCACCGCGCTCTGCAGGTAGAACTGCATGTACGGGGTGATCGTCGTGCCCACGACCGCGACCATCAGGAGCAGGATCGACGGCTCGAACGAGATCGTGGGGCTGACGATCGCCCGACCGACCTGGCCCCAGTCGGGGTGGGCGAGGAAGGCCGAGAAGACGTAGGCCACGAAGACGAGGGCGACCGACAGGAAGACCCGCTCGACGGTCCGGTAGCTCGAGAAGAGGACGAGCGCCCAGATGGCGACGGCCACGATCGGCACGGTCAGATAGCGCGAGATGCCGAAGATCTCGAGGGCGGCCGCGGCGCCGGAGAACTCGGCGATCGTATTCGCCACGTTCGCCACGAGCAGGACGAGCATGGCGAAGGCCGTCCAGCGGACGCCGAACCGGTCGCGGATCAGGTCTGACAGACCCTGGCCGGTGACGACGCCGAGCCGCGCCGCCATCTCCTGGACGATCGCCAGGATCAGGATCGTGATCGGGAAGAGCCAGAGCAGTGCGAAGCCGGTCTCGGCGCCGAGGACGCTGTAGGTCGTGATCCCGCCCGCGTCGTTGCCGGCGATCCCGGCGATGAACCCGGGCCCCATGACGGCCAGGAACGCGACCAGTCCGCGCCGGCCGCGGAACCGGCCGCGCAGGCGGAACGGGTCGCCGCCCCGGAGGCGCTCGTGGATGCGGCCGACGAGGTTGCCCCGGCTGGCCGCCCGGCGCAGGGTGGCCGGCACGCGACGCCCCGGACGACGGGCGCGGGCGCCGACACCGACCGAGCGGGCGCCGACACCGACCGAGCGGGCGCTGATCTCGTCGGCCTCGCCCTCCGCCCCCGGCGCGCCGGCCCTCGACGACCGCTCCTCCCGCACCGCTGCCCGTCCCGCCTCAGCTCCGCGCGAAGAGGCGCGGCAGCCGCTTCTTCCAGGCGGTCGGGATGACGGTGTCGATCGCGTCGTCGACGGTCACGATCCCGGCCAGCCGGCCCTCCTCGTCGACGACCGGCACGGCGAGCAGGTTGTAGTGGGCGACGACCTCGGCGACCTCGTCCTGGTCGGCCAGCACGCCGACGGCGACCGGCTCGCGGATCATCACCTCGGAGATCGGCGTGTCGGGCCTGGCCACGATCAGATCGCGCAGGGAGAGGACGCCCACGAGCCGGCCGTCCTCGTCGGTGACGTAGACGTAGTAGATCGTCTCCGCGTCGGGTTCGAGCTCGCGCAGGCGGTCGATCGTCTGGGCCGCGGTCAGGGTCTCGGGGACGGCGACGAACTCGGTGGTCATGATCCCGCCGGCGCTGTCCTCGGGGTAGCCCAGGAGCCCCTGCACCTCGTCCGCCTCGTCACGCTCCATCAGGGCCAGGATCTCCTCGCGGGTCGTCTCCGACAGGTCGGCGACGAGGTCGGCGGCGTCGTCGGGGCTCATCTCCTCGAGGATGTCGGCGGCGCGCGCGGGCTCGAGGTCCTCGATCACCTCGACCTGGGTTTCGGGCTCCATCTCCTCGATCGCGTCGGCGGCAGCCTCGTCGTCGAGCGAGGCGAGGACGCCGGCCCGGTCCTTCGGGGCGAGCTGGTCGATGATCGTGGCCAGGTCGGCCGGGTGGAGCTCGGCCAGGCCGGCATGGGGGACGCGGAGCTTGATCGAGGCGATCGAGGTCTCGACCGGGTCGACGTCCCCCCAGTCGATGTAGCGTTCCGGGAGCGGCAGGTTCAGGTTCCGGGCGAGCGTGCGGTACGGGCCCTCGAGGCCGAGCCGGCGCAGGAGCCCGGCCGCGCCGACGTCGACCGCGACCAGCCGGAGCGAGCCTTCGACCTCGTCGAGCCGGAGGTCGTTGACCCGGACGACCTTGCGCCCGTCGATGTCGACGATCTGCTTGTCCATCAGGTCGGCGCGCAGGAGGATCTCGTTCGGGCGCTGGCGGAACTTCGCCAGGTCGAGCGTCGTCGTGCCCAGGCGGACCCCGGACGGGTCGATCGAGGCGACCGACGACCAGGGCAGGAAGATCTTGCGGCGGTCGGTGAGCACGACGAGGCCGGTCACCGGGGGGTACGTGCCGCCCACGGCGACGATCAGGTCGTCGACCTTGCCGATCGGCTCGTCGTTCCGGTCGCGGACGGGCCGGCCGATTACCTGGCTCAGGTAGAGCATCTGCCACCTCGGGGCGGTCCATCCTGCCCGGGGTGGCATCCCCGCCCGCGGTGGGCCGGTGGCGATGCCGCCTAGAGGACGGGACGGACCGGGTGCCTGGTCACGGCGCTCGGCGCGCCGGGGGTACTGGGTCCGGTCTCCACTGAGGGAGGGTTCCTCCGAAGCTGGTCTGGTCGGCGCCGTCGGGAGCGTGCCGGACGAGCACGTGCGCGCGGCGGGGCCGTGGGCGAGTGTAGTCCCGGCTCGCGCCGGCTGGCAAGGAGGGCCTGGCGCGAGCCGCCGGACGGTACGTTCGCCGGTACATTCGATGGGCCGCCCCCGGTACCACGGGGTGGGCGGAGTAGGGTGGTTCCGGTGCCACGATGGCGCGGTGAACGCACGCCCAGATCGACGCCGCCCTGGCGCCCGGCTGTTCGGTCCACCGCGGTTGGCGGGCCCCCTGCCGGCGATCGTGCCCGCGCGACTGCCA
>CAYMBB010000135.1:0-7071 GCA_964388515.1 uncultured Anaerolineaceae bacterium | reverse complement strand
TCACGGCACGCCCGACCCGGCCGGCGGAGACCCGGCCGGGAGGCCCGGGCTGGTCGGACTGGCAGCCTCGGCGCGAACCGTCACCTCGAGCCGGAAATCGAACGTCGGCAGCGTCGTCACCCATCCCGGCCAGGTGCTGATCGTCACCTCGCCGTAGCCAGCCAGGATTCGCCGAGCCTCGTCGACTGACCGGCCAGCGACCTCGCGCCGGATCACGCCGACGTCGACCTCGCGGACGATCCGGGCCGCTGCGCTGACCGGGAAGACGGCCTGGTCGCCGCTCGCCGCGGGCGCGCCGAGCTCCACCCGCGACGACCCGTCGACGAGCTGGTAGCCCGACGGGACGGCGGCCCGCAACCGCGCCTCGCCGGCCGCCTGGACGGCCGCCGGATCCACGACCGTCACGCTCCCGGTCGCCGAGAGGGCGAGGTCGAAAGTGGCCACCTCCTGGCCGACGAGCGTGGCCGGATCGACGCTCGGCAGCGGATCGGTTCGCGACGCCGTGCCTGCCACAGCGACGAAGCCGGCCGGAATCCGGGCCGGGTCCGCGACCGCCGCCGCGAGCTGCTCGTCGAGCCGGGCGACGAGTTGGCTGCGCGCGCCGGCGACGTCCTCCTGGCTGACGAGCGGCGTCTCGGACCGCGAACCCCCGGCGGTCGGGGTCGGGTTCACGACCCGGATGACGACCGAGTTGTAGGCCGCGGGCACGACCGTGATCGTGCCCGCGGCGACGTTGCCGGTCTCGCCCGCCTTCGTCGCGGTGATCGTCACGTCCCGGACCTGGCAGGTGATCGCGGGCGGGTTGCCGGACAGGATCGCGACCGGCAGGAAGACCGTCTCGTCGATCGCGAAGCCGACCCCGCCGGGGGTGCGCGCGACGGTCCCGGCCGGGATCCGGTACGAGCGGGTCGGGTCGCAGTTCTGCCACCGCACGGCCCCGGTCGCCTTCGTCTCGGTGACCTTCGTGCCGCTGGCCGGGAACGTTCCGGAGGCCGAGAGTGGGAACGTGGTCCGCTCGGCCGGGACGAGCCCGCGGCTCGCATCGGGGGCGGTTGCCGAGGGATCGGCCGTCACGGTCAGCCGGATCGGACCGAGCGGTTCGGGCCGGACGACGACGAGAACGCTCGCGCTCGGCAGCACGAGCGCGGCGGCGACGAGGAGGGCGGGCACGACCAGGCCCGCCAGGCCGAGTCCGGCGAGCCGGGCGCCTCGGCCCGCGACGGTCCGACCGGCACCTCGGGCAACCGGCAAGGAAGGGTGCACGCCCCGTTCCGAGGCCACGCCCGTCGCGCGCGGCGCGGGAACGCTGGCCGACATCGCGACACCGGCCGACGGCGCGACGTCCACGGCAGGCGCTCCGGCGTCCGGCGACGGCGCCGCAGCGGGCGTGACGGGCGCCGGACCAGACCCGGACGTGACACCGCTCCCCGGCCTCTCGAGGGCCGCCTCGTAGTCCAGGACGCTGGCGTGGACCGGCAGCCCGGCCGAGGCCGCCAGAGCCCGGGTCGACGCCTCCGGGCAGACGATCGCCAGCTGCCGGCCGTGCAGCTGGGCCTCCCGTGCCAGGAGCCGGAAGTTCATCCGTGACGTGCCCAGCCGCGAGCCGGCGGGCAGGACGAGGGCCACCCGCGCCCCCTCCCTGGCCCGGATCCGGCTGGCGGCGGAGGTGATCTCGTCGTCGATGTCGAGGTAAACGATCGTCACGGTCAGACCTTCATCGCCCGCAGCACCCGCCGCAGGGCGGCGTCGAGCGGATCCTCCTCGGCCGACAGCTCGATCGCCTGGTAGGCCAGGCCGAGCGGGGTCACGTCCTGCTGGTCGACGAGCAGCTGGGTCGCGTCCTCGATCGCCTCGACCTGGTCGGGCGACATGATCGTCACCTCAGGCGGGCGGGCAAACGGCAGGCGCCGCCAGAACGACTCGGCCGCGAGCGAGGACCGGATCTCGGGCAGGCGCGACCCACCGCCGCACAGGTAGATCCGGCCCGGCAGGAGCTCCCCGCCGGCGAGCTCCTCGAGCACGAGCTCGACCCCGGCCGCCCAGACCGCGACATCGTCGGCGATGATCAAACCCACCGTCTCGCGGTCCGGGACCTCGATCCCGCGCGCGTAGTCGATCTTGAGCGCCTCGGCCCGCGGGAAGGGGAGGTCGAGCCGGTCCGCGATCGACTTCGTGAACGCCCGGCCGCCGAGGGCGAACATCCGCGTCCCCTCGATCCCGCCCGAGCGGACGAGGGCGACGTCAGTCGTTCCCCCGCCGACGTCGATGAACAGGGCACCCGCCTGGCGCACCGCGTCCGAGGCGAGGACACGGGCGACGGCATACGGCTCGGCGACGATCTCGAGCAGCTCGAGGTCGAGCTGGCTGGCGACGCTCTGGAGGGCGCCGAGGTGGACGAGCGGGGCGAAGGCGTTGAAGATGCTAATCCGGACGTGGCGGCCCTGGAACCCGACCGGGTTCGTGACCGGGTAGCCGTCGATGCTCGCCGCGGTGACCGCGGCGTGGACGAGCCGGACATCGACGTTCGGCAGGCCGGTCTCCCAGGTGATCGCCCGCTCCGCCTCCCGGAGCGCCTCGCGCTGGACCGCGTCGATCAGGTGCTGGAGCTCGCCCTCGCTGATCGGCTGGTCGGGCTTCCGGCGCTCCTGCTCGTGGCTGGTCGTGAACCCCTTGACCAGCTCGCCGGCGATTCCGATCACGACCTGGGTCGGCCGGAAGCCGGCCATCTCCTCGGCCTCCTGGAGGGCGACAGAGCAGTTGTCGACGACCGCGGCGATGTCGGCCACCGTCCCGGACTGCATGTGGGCCAGACCCTGTCGCTTCCGCCCGACGCCCCGCACCGTGCCGTGGCCGGTGCTGTCGATCTCGAACACGAGCGCCTTGGCGAACTCGGTGCCGATGTCGAGCGCCGTGCACGCCGCCGGCACCTCCTCGCCGTCGCGTTGCCAGATCCGGCGCCAGAAGGCCATCTAGCCCGACCCGCCGGAGCGAGCCGGGTCGAGCGCGTCGGTCCCGGCCACGACCGCCTCGATCCCGGCCTGGACCACCTCGAGCACTCGGCCCAGACCGTCGCGCCGGCTTCCCTTGCCCTGGGCCATCTCCGGTCGTCCCCCGCCTCGCCCGTCGATTTCGCGCACGGCGCGCTGGACGAGCACGCCCGCCGACAGGCCGCGGGCGACGAGGTCGTCGCTCACGGTGACGAAGATCTGCGGCTCGTCGGCCTCGAGGCCGAGTGCGATCACGCCCGAGCCGAGCCGACCACGCACCTCGCGGGCGGCGGCTTTGAGCGCCTCGATCGACTCGTACGGCCCGGCATGGGCGACCAGCCGGACGCCCGGCGCCACCTCCCGGGCCGAGGCGGCCAGGGCGGCCGGGGTCGGCAGGCCGCCGGCGGCACCCGACCGGAGACGCCGCCGGAGCTCCCTGAGCTCGGCCTGAAGGGCCGCCACCCGCTCGGGGACCGCGTCGACCGACTGGGCCCCCACGAGGCCTGCGACGTGCTCGAGCGTCGCCACCCGGGCATCGAGCCAGGCGTCCGCGCCGTCACCGGTGAGCGCCTCGATCCGGCGCATCCCGGAGCCGATGCTCCGCTCGCCAGTGATCACGAAGCTCCCGATCTGGCCGGAGGCGCGGCAGTGGGTCCCACCGCACAGCTCGAAGCTGTAGTCCTGGACCCGGACCGTCCTGACGGTCTCGCCGTACTTCTCGTCGAAGAAGGCGTCCGCCCCGGCCGCGATCGCCTCGGCCATCGGGAGGTACGCGACCGTCACCGGTCGGTCCTCACGAATCACCCGCCGGACCTCGGCCTCGATCGCCCGCAGCTCGTCGTTGGTCAGCCCCCGGTCGAACGGGAAGTCGAAGCGCAGGTAGTCCGGCGTGACGAGCGAACCGGCCTGCCGGGCGGACTCCCCGGCGACGTTGCGCAGGGCGCGGTGGAGCAGGTGCGTCCCGGTGTGGTTGCGCATCGTGCGCGCCCGGCGCTCGGCGTCCACGACCGCGCTGACGTACTGGCCGACCTTGATCCGGCCGTGGAGCCGGCCGCGATGGACGACGAGCCCCCCGACCGGCCGCTGCGTGTCGAGGACCGTGACCAGGGCCGCGTGTCCGCCCTCCTCGCGCAGGACGCCCTGGTCGCCGACCTGGCCGCCCCCCTCGGCGTAGAACGGGGTCTGGTCGAGGACGACCTCGACCTCCGCCGCGGCCGGCTCGCGCAGCTCGACCTCGGGCACGGCCTCGATCTCGGCGTACTCGATCCCGTCGCGCACGATCGCCACGATCCGGGCGTCGGCGCTCGTCGTCTCGTAGCCCAGGAAGCGCGTCTCGCCGATCCGGCGCAGGATCGACTCGTACAGCCCGACGAGCTCGGCGTGGCGGGCCAGCTCGGCCTTCCGGCCGCTCCGGCTCCGCTCGCGCTGCTCGGCCAGGGCGCGGTCGAAGCCGGCCCGGTCGACCGCCACGCCGTACTCGGCGGCCAGCTCGATCGTCAGGTCGACCGGGAAGCCGTACGTATCGTGGAGCCGGAAGGCGACCTCGCCCGGGAGTGCCGGAGCGTCCTCGGGCAGCTCCTCCGGTCGGCGCCCGACGACCCGCGCCGCCGAGGTGAGGGGCGCCAGGGCCGCCTCGAGGTGGACCATTCCGCCATCGAGCGTACGCGCGAACTGCGACTCCTCGCGCCCGATCGCGGCCAGGATCTCCTCCCGGCGCTCGACGAGGTGCGGGTACGCATCCCCCATCGTCTCGATCACGACCGCCGCGGTCTCGGCCATGAACGGCTCGCTCCGGCCGAGCAGGCGCCCATGGCGGACCGCGCGCCGCAGCAGCTTGCGCAGGACGTAGCCGCGTCCCTCGTTCGAGGGCAGGACGCCGTCGGCGATCAGGAAGGTCACCGCCCTCGAGTGATCGGCGATCACCTGGTAGCTGAACCGCTCGGCCTCGAAGGCGTCCGGATCGTGGCCGAGCAGCTCGCGCATCCGGGCGTGGATCGGGGCGAACAGGTCGGTGTCGTAGTTCGACAGGACGCCCTGGACGACGCTCGCGATCCGCTCGAGGCCCATCCCGGTGTCGACGCTCGTGAACGGCAGGGGCAGGCGCGTTCCGTCGGGCCGCTGGTCGAACTCCATGAACACGAGGTTCCAGACCTCGAGCCAGCGGGGGCAGGTCTCGGAATGGTCCGGGGTGCAGTGCGGGCCCTCGCTGAACTGCGGGCCGCGATCGAAGTGGATCTCGCTGCACGGACCGCACGGGCCGGTCTCGGCCATCCGCCAGAAGTTCTTGTCGTCGCCCTCGTCGACGTTGCCCCACTTTGCCATCCGCTCGGGCGGCAAACCGATCTCGTCGCGCCAGATCGACCAGGCGACGTCGTCGAAGGTGTATGTCGTGGCCGCCAGGCGGTCGGCCGGGATACCGAGCTCCTCGGTCAGGAACTCCCAGGCCCAGTGGATCGCCTCGCGCTTGAAGTAGTCCCCGAAGCTCCAGTTGCCGAGCATCTCGAAGAGGGTGTGGTGGCGCGGCGTACGGCCGACCTCCTCGAAGTCGTTGTGCTTGCCGGCCACGCGCAGGCAGCGCTGGTAGTCGACCGCCCGCCTGTAGCTCCGGGTCTCGGCCCCGGTCAGGACCTCCTTGAACTGGACCATCCCGGAGTTCGTGAACAGGAGGGTCTGGTCGCCGGCCGGGACGAGCGAGGCGGACGGCACGAACGTGTGGCCGCGCGCGACGAAGAACTCGACGAAGCGGCGCCGCAGCTCGGCTGCGGGCAGCCACGTGATCCGTGGATCGGGGACGAAGGTGGGGCTGGACATCGCGGCTAACGGTACCAAACCGGCCACCTCCAGCGTGCGAGCGGCCCCGCTCGTCGCCGAGCGACTCCCCAGCCGGGGGAGCCTCGGCCGACCCTGGGCCCGACGAACCCTGCCAGGGGTGCGGCAGGTCAGCCGTGGCGCTGGCGGCGCCAGAGCCGCGAGCCGGCGATCGCCGCCCCGACGAGGGCACCGACGCCGATCCCGCGCAAGAACCGCGCCAGGCGGTCCGGGAGGCTCATTCGGCCCGCGGGGCCGGTCCGAGCACCCCGAGCAGGGCGACGATCCCGATCCCGAGCCAGGCCACGACCGAGGCGCCGAGGACGTGGTAGTCACCGATCAGGATCAACTCGACCCCGAGCCGGGCGGCGATCGCGTCTCCTGCCCAGGCACCGAGGACGGCAGCCAGGAAGACGAGCGGCAGCTGTCCCCCGGCCCGGCCGCGGAGCAGGACGAAGAGGGCGCTGTGAAGGAGCCCGAAGAGCAGCGACAGGATGAGCGCGGGACCGATCACCGCGACCCGGCCGCCTGGCGCGCGATCCGGCCGCCGCCGAGAAGCTCGTCAGCGACGTAGAAGACGGCGGCCTGGCCGGGGGCGGCGGCCCAGACCGGCTCGTCGGTCTCGACCAGCCAGCGGGTGCTACGGCCGGGCTCGCCCCCGCCGAGCGGTCGGACGACCGCCGGTACGAGCCGGGCCCGGTGGCGAATCCGGACCTCGGCCCGGAATGGCTGGCCGTCACCGGCCGGTGAGCGACCGGCGATGAACGAGACGGCCTCGACCGCGAACGTCCTCGTCTCGAGCTCCTCGCGACGCGCGAGCGTGATCGTGTTCGTGGCCGGATCGATCCGGCTGACGTAGCGCCGTTCGCCGAGCGCAACCCCGAGACCGCCGCGCTGGCCCACGGTGTAGGCCGCCGCGCCACGATGCTCGCCCACGACCGCCCCGTCGCGGTCGAGGAGCGGTCCGGGCTCCGGCTGCCAGCCGGCCCGGTCGCGGAGCGCGTCACGGTAGTCGCCCCCGGGCACGAAGCAGATCTCCTGGCTCTCGGGCTTCTCGGCCGTGGCCAGCCCGAGCGAGCGGGCGACATCGCGGACCTCGGGCTTCGTGAGCTCGCCGAGCGGGAAGCGGGCATGCGCGAGCTGCTCCTGGCGCAGGCCGTAGAGGAAGTAGGTCTGGTCCTTCACCTCGTCCCGGGCCCGCAGCAGGCGGACACGACCATCCGGGCCGTCGACGCGGCGGGCGTAGTGGCCGGTCGCGACCGCGTCGCAGCCGTAG
>CAYMBB010000134.1:0-7097 GCA_964388515.1 uncultured Anaerolineaceae bacterium | reverse complement strand
CTGACTGCGCCCCCCGGTGGCAGGGCTGGCAGGGGGGTATGGCGGCCTGCTGGGCCTGGTGGGCCTGGACGAGAGCGCGGTCGGTCTGGAGCTTCCGGGCCGGGTCAGGCCGGCCGGGCGCCGACCGCGGTCCGGCGCCGGGCCCCGCCCTCGCGCACGGCGAGCCGGAGGAGCGCGGCCGCCAGGCGGGCCGGGTCGTGGTGGTGCGGGTTCGCCGGATCGACGACCTCGTCGAGGACCAGGCGCGCCGCGCTTCCGGTGGCGGGCGGCCAGCGCAGCTGGACCGGGGTGCCGTGCCACGTGTCCGGGGCGAGGTCGCGCAGCCGGCTGTTGGCCAGGACGAGGTCGACGAGGGCGGGGCTGGTGTGCCCGACGAGCGCCTCGACGTGGTCGGCGAGGTCGTAGCCGGACGTCTCGCCCTGCTGGGTCGCCACGTTGCAGACGTAGACCCGGAGCGCCGGCGAGGCGACGACCGCCTCGCGGATCTCCGGCACGAGCAGGCTGGGCAGGATGCTCGTGTACAGGCTGCCCGGGCCCAGGACGATCAGGTCGGCCTCGGCGATCGCCCGGACCGCGTCCTCGGACGGGCGGACGGGCATCGGCGTGATCCAGACCCGCTCGATCCCGCCGGTGCGGGCGATCAGCGACTGGCCGTGGACCTCGGCCCCGTCGCGCAGCCGGGCGTGGAGCGTGATCGGCGTCGGCGAGACCGGCACGACCTGGCCGCGCACGGCAAGGACGCGGTTCACCTGGCGGACGCCCTCCTCGAAGTCGCCGCCTTCGACCGCGGTCATCGCCGCGATCAGCAGGTTGCCGATGGCATGGCCGCCCAGGCTGTCGGGCACCTCGTCGCCCGGGAAGCGGTACTGGAGCAGGCGGCCCATGAGCGGCTCGGCATCGGCGAGGGCGACGATGCAGTTGCGGATGTCGCCGACCGCGGGCACGCCGAGCTGCTCGCGCAGCTTGCCCGACGAGCCGCCGTCGTCGGCGACCGTGACCACCGCGGTCAGGTTGCTCGTGTGCTCCTTGAGGCCCCGCAGGGGGGTCGAGAGCCCGGTCCCACCGCCGATCGCCACGACCCGCGGGCCGCGGGCCAGGAACCGCTTCTGGTAGATCACCTCGACCAGCGGGGTCGCCGCGCCGCTCGGACGGAAGGGATCCATGAGGACGCGCACGACCCGCAGCGAGCCGACGACGAAGAGCGCCGCCCCGGCGGCGGCGAGGATCGTGCCGCGGGCGACGTAGGGCAGGAACTGGAGGGTCACCAGGTAGAGGACCGCCTGGAGCGGACCGTCGACCTCGACCTCGCGGTAGACCTGGCGGAGGGCGAGCGCGAGCGCCAGGGCGAGGCCGAGCTCACCGACGAAGACGACGAGCAGCCAGCGCTTGATCCCCATCCCGGGCCGCAGCCAGGCCGCGAGGTTGAGGTTGGGCCGGCGACGCTGGCGGAGCCTCATGCTCGATCGAGCTCGCGATGGAAGACCGAGACCGGCCCGAAGTCGCGCTCGCGCAACCAGGCCGCGAGTTCTTCGGCCACGACGATCGAGCGATGGTAGCCCCCGGTGCAGCCGATCGCGATCGTCAGGCGGGTCTTGCCCTCCGAGATGTAGGCCGGGACGGCGAAGTCGAGGAACTCCTCGAGGAACGCCAGGAACCGGCCGGCGACCGGCTGGTCGAGGACGAACGTCCGGACGACCTCGGTCAGGCCCGAGAGCTGACGCAGCTCCTCGACGTAGTACGGGTTGTGCATGAACCGGACGTCGAAGACGAGGTCGGCCTCGAGCGGGACCCCGAACTTGAAGCCGAAGCTGATCAGCTGGACAGCGAGCCGATCGGGGCCGCTCTCGTCGCCGAGCTGGGCGAACAGGCGCTCGCGGAGCTGGCGGAGCGAGAGGTCGGAGGTGTCGAGCACGACGTCGGCCTCGTCGCGGACCGGGTCGAGGAGCCGGCGCTCCTCGGCGATCGAGCTCGCGATCCCGCGCTGGTCTCCGAGTGGGTGGCGATGGCGCGTCTCGGAGAAGCGGCGGATCAGGACCTCGTCGCGGGCTTCGAGGAAGATCACCCGGGGCTCGATGCCGTGACTCTCGAGCGCACCGCGCATCGCGGCGAAGGCGAGCGGCGCGTCGCCGGCCCGGACGTCGAGCACGATCGCGACCCGGGCGAAGCGTTCCGGGTCCCCGGCCACGAGCTCGGCCAGCTCCGGCAGCAGCTCGCCGGGCAGGTTGTCGACGCAGGTGTAGCCGAGATCCTCGAACAGCTTCGTGGCGGCCGTCTTGCCCGCCCCCGAGAGGCCGCTCAGGATCACGACGCGCTGGGCCTCGGCGGCCGCCGGCGACCCCGGCTGGCCGTCGGCTCCCGGCAGAATGGACATCGCGCCTAGTCTACCGCCCGCGTCGATCTGCCCGGCGCGGGGGCACGGCCGACCGATGGACTCAGTGTCCGCCCATCCGGACGAGGACGATCGAGAACTCGTAGAGAGCGTACATCACGAGTCCGAGCACGGTCGGGCTGACGAGGTCGCCGCCGGGGGTGACCGCCGCGGCAAAGACCGCGATCCCCAGGATCACGTAGCGGCGCGACGAGCTGAGCCGGCGGCTGGTGATGATCCCCACCTTCGAGAGCAGGACGAGCACGATCGGGAACTCCATCGTCAGGCCGAAGGCCAGGAAGAGCGTGCCGACGAAGCCGAAGTAGTTGTCGGCCGTGATCAGGGCCTGGAGGTCGGGCGTCTCGAAGCCCAGCAGGAAGCTCATCGCGAACGGGAGGATCACCCAGGCCACGGCCACCCCGACGGCGAAGAAGACGAGCGCGATCGGAACCCAGGGCCGGGCCAGCCGGCGCTCGTCCGGGGTGAGGCCGGGCGAGATGAACCGCCAGAGCTGGAAGAGGATGACCGGCATGGCCAGGATGAGCCCGACCACGAAGGCGAGCTTGAGCTCGATGAAGAATGCCTCGCCGGGGCTGGTGAAGTAGAGCGTCCGGTCCCCGAGGGGCTGGCGAGCGATCGCGATCAGGCGCGGGACCTGGAGGAAGCCGACCGCCGTTCCGATCGCGACCGCGAGCAGCGACTTGAAGATTCGCGATCGCAGCTCGCTCAGGTGATCGACGAGCGTCATCACCTTCTCGCCCTCGGGCACGGCCGCACCCGACGGTGTCGGTCCGTCGTGGGGCGCGGCGGCGGGCGGGGCAGCCCCGATCGGCGGGACGCCCTGGATGCCGGCTTCGCGCAGCGCGTCCGCCTCGGCCATCAGCCGGGGGTCGTCGGGTTCGAGCGACCGGCCGCGTCAGGCGCGGGTGTCGCTCGACTGGCCGGCCGGCGCGACCGGTGCCTGCTCCGCGGTCGGAGCCGCCGGAGCCGACGGGGCGGCCTGGGCCGAGGCGGCCTGGGGCGGCAGCGGCGTCGTCTCGACCTTCACCGACTCCTGGATGTCCGTCGAGGCCTTGCGGAACTCGCGAATGCTCTTGCCCAGCGCCTGACCGACCTCCGGCAGCTTGCCGGGGCCCAGGATCAGGAGAGCGATGACGAGGATGATGATCAGCTCGGGAGCGCCGATGTTGAACGGCATGGTGCGTGCTGCTCCTGTGGTTGCGGGCCCGAGCGCGCGGCCCGGGCGCTGCTCGTCGACCCCCGGCCGCCTAGGGTAGCACAGGCATCGCCGCGGCCCAGCGACGGGCGGCGAGGGCAATCCGCTCGCCCGGGTCGGCCGGTTCACCGCGCGCCGGCGGGGCGCTCGCGGCACCGGCGATCGCCCGGGAGACGTTGACCAGGAGGCCGCCACCGGGCCGCCCGCCGCCCGGCGGCGCGAGGGCCGCACCGGAGGCGAGGACCGGGCCGAGTTCCCCGCCCTGGGCACCGACGCCCGGGACGGGGAAGGCGAGTCCGGGCGCGACCGCCCGGATCGCGGCCAGCTCGGCCGGCGCCGTCGCCCCGACGACGAGCCCGACCGTCCCGCCCGGCCCCCAACCGGCGACGCGGCGCGCGACGCGGGCATAGAGCGGCTCGGCCGGAACGTCTTCGGCCGGGTCGGCCGCCACGAGCAGCCCCTGGAGCTCGGCCGCGCCCGGGTTCGAGGTCCGGCACAGGACGTAGGCGAACCGGTCGGCGCGCTCGAGGAGCGGCCCGATCGCCTCCGCGCCGAGGTACGGGTTCACGGTCACCGCATCGGCCCCGAGGGTGTCGTACAGGGCCACCGCCTGGCGTGCCGCGGTCGAGCCGATGTCGGCCCGCTTCGCGTCCGCGATCAGGGGCAGCTCGCCGGGCACGGTCGCCCGGACCCGCTCGAGCGCCGCCAGGCCGGCCGAGCCGAACGCCTCGAAGAAGGCCAGGTTCGGCTTCACGGCCGCGGCGTACGGGCCGGCCGCCTCGAGCACGAGGCGGGCGAACGCCTCGACTCCGCGCAGGTCGGCGCTGAAGCCGGCCGGCAACGCCGCCGGGTCCGGATCGAGCCCGAGGCAGAGGACCGTCCCGGTCGCGGCGCACCGGGCGGCGAGGCGCTCGAGGTACGGCGGCCGACTGCTCACGGCAGGCGCGGGCCGGACGGCGGTCGACCGCTCACGGCGCGGCCGAGCCGGCCGGCGCAGCGCTGCCGCCACTCCCCGCCGGCGGCGTCACCGGGGCCGCGGTCGGGGCCGGAAGCTGGTCGGGCGGGATGTACCAGCTCGGCCGCGAGCCGCCATCGAGCCCGCTCAGCCGGGTCAGGTCGATCGTCTCGTCGACCGTCCGGTCCGACCCGGCCCCCTTCAGCCGGGCGAGTTTGAGGTCGACGATCCCGCCCTCGATGTGGAGGTAGGCGATCGCGTCCCCGGCCGGTGACCAGACCGGGCCCCACGAGCGTCCATCGTTCGTCAGCCGGAGCAGCTCGGTGCCGGTCTTCAGGTCGAGGACGACGACGTCGGTCCCCAGGCTGTTCGTCTTCGTCGCCGCCACGGACATCCCGTCGGGCGACCAGGCCGGGGCCATGTAGCCGGGCCCGGTGAGCGCGGTCGCCTTCTTCGTGGTCGGGTCCCAGCGCCAGATCGAGGGCGCGCCGCGCGCCCCGTCGCGGCCGTTCATCACGTACAGGAGCTGCGCCCGGCCGATCGGGCGCCAGGCGGGATCCTGGTGGCCAAGCGGAGCGTTCTCGGGCAGGCCGAGGTTCGTCATCCGGCCGGTCGCGATGTCGAAGAGCTGAAGGACGACGTCGCTCCTCGTCGGATCCGGCCCATCCGAGACGAGGGCGAGCGTCTCGCCGGTGCGATCCGGCACCGGCTGGCGGATCCAGTAGAACCATTGGTACTTCCCGCCCCGGACCGTGTACTTGCCGCTCGCCAGCTCCTGGCGGGCGCTGCCGTCGGGGTGGATCCGGCTGAGGACCGGATAGGTCAGGTCGTACCAGGTCGGCGACCCGGTCAGGGGGAAGAGCCCGCGCTCGGTCCGCGTCTCGATGAAGTAGATCCAGGTTCCGTCGGCCGACCAGCTGGGCATCGAGTCGCGGCCGCTGTCGGTCAGCTGGCGGACGTTCGTGCCGCTCTGGAGCCAGAGGTTGCCCTGCTTGACGTAGACCAGCGAGCCAGGAACGTTCGCCCTCGGGTCGACGATCACGACGTTCGAGGGCGCGGGCGTCCGGTCGACGGCCCCGGCGTCCCCGCCCCCGCGCGAGGGCAGGAACGGCAGCTGGCCGGTGAACAGGCCGAGGGTCAGGACGGCGACGACCGCCAGCCCGATCGCCGACAGGAGCGCAGCCGGGCTGCTGCCGCGCGGCACGAGCCCGTACGGGTCGCGGCTGGCGCGGGCCGGACCGCGCGAGGCGCCCGCGACGCGGGAGGCGGACGACCTGCGGATCACGACACGGCCACGGCGCCCAGGATCAGCGCCGCCTCCGGGTGGTGACCGCTCGGCGCCACGTCGCGGACGTCGAGCTGGAGTGACTCGAAGCCGCCGTAGCGCCGGCTGACGAGCCGGGCGACGACGTCGATCCGGTCGCCGGGCGCCAGCAGCGCGCCGAGGTCGTCCCGCCCGAAGGCGATCCCGTCGACCACGTCGAGCCCGCGACGCAGGGTGAGCTGGGTGTGGCCGCCGTTCGTCTGGCGAACCCGGGTCACGGTCAGGCCGAACACCCCGACGAGCGGGTCAGGGTTGCCCGGGCCGGTCGGGGCGAGGCGGGCGAGCTCGGCCAGGAGCGGGTAGTCGACGTCGCCGGCCGGCAGGGCGAGGTCGAGCCGGAGCGTCGGGCGCGGGTCGGGCGGCTCGACCGCGGCGGCGAGGGCGAGGAACCGCTCTCGGAACGCCTCCCAGCGCTCGGCGGCGATCTCGAACCCGGCCGCGCCGCGGTGGCCACCGAAGCGGATGAACAGCTCGCCGCACTGCTCGAGGGCGGCGGCCAGGTCGAGGCTGCCACCGTTCCGGCACGAGGCCCGGACGATCCCCTCGACCTCGGCCCCGACGACCGCCGGCCGGCCCGTCTCCTCCGCCAGGCGGGCGGCGACGAGGCCGACGATCCCGACCGGCCACGGTCCGCGCACGACCGTCGCGGGCGCGGTGCGGACCAGGGCGGCGGCGAGCGCGTCGTCGGTAGTGGCGCCGAGGGCGTCGTCGACGAGCGCCAGGCGAGCCTCGGCGAGCGCCTGCTTCGTCGCCTCGCGGCGGGTCAGGTTCGCCGCCTCGAGCGCCTCGGCCAGCGCCGCTGCCTCGCCGCTGTCCTCGGAGAGCAGGAGCCGGGCCGCCTCGACCGCCTCGCCCACCCGCCCGGCGGCGTTCAGGCGGGGCGCGATCACGAACCCGATCGTCTCGAGCTCGACGCTCGCCGGGGCGACGCCGGCCCGGGCGAGGAGCGCGGCGAGGCCCGGCCGAGGCGCCGTCCGGAGCCGCTCGAGGCCGAGCCGGACGATCGAGCGGTTCTCGCCGAGGACCGGCACGACGTCCGAGACGGCCCCGATCGCGGCCAGCTCGGCCAGCTCGAGCGCCGCCTCCCGGCCGCCGGGCACGTCCGCCAGCAGGAGCTGTGCGACCTTGAACGCGACCCCGCTGCCGGCGAGGGGCCGCTGGGAGCGGAAGTGCTTTTGGCAACGGACGACGGCGCCGCCATCGGGTATGGGTAATATTTGTCCGCCGCCGTGAA
>CAYMBB010000133.1:5725-7098 GCA_964388515.1 uncultured Anaerolineaceae bacterium | reverse complement strand
CCGGCCCGCGAGGGCGATTCGGCCAGCGCGGCCGTCTCCGCCCAGCTCTTCGAGACGCTCACGACGTACGATCCCGAGCTCGTCCTCCGGCCCGCCCTGGCCGCGTCGTGGGAGGTCCTCGACGGTGGTCGGCGAGTCGTCTTCCACCTCCGCCCCGGGCTGACCTTCTCCGACGGGACGCCGCTCACCGGGGCGGACGTCGTGCGCAGCTGGCTGCGCATCCTCGACCCCGCCTCGCCCTCGCCGCTCGCCTCGCTCGCCCTGGATGTCGAGGGCGCGGGTGCCTATCTGCGCGGGCAGAGCCGGGATCCCGCGACCGTCGGCTTCCGTGCCTCGGGCAACGAGGTCGAGGTCCGACTCGCCCGCCCGACCGACTTCGTGGCCGTCGTCGCCAGCCCGACGTTCGGGATCGTGCCGGCCTCGATCGACCGCGAGGCGTCTCCCGGCGGGTCTGCCACGTTCGTCGGCAGCGGCGCCTACCGGCTCGACCAGGTGACCTCGAGCGCACTCGTCCTGGTCGCGAACGACCGCTACTGGGCCGGGCCACCGCCGATCCGGACGGTCCGGCTCGTCTTCGACATCGGCGGGCGGAGCCCGGTCGAGGTGTTCGCCGGCGGCGAGCTCGACTACGCCCCGATCAGCTCGTTCGATGCCTCGTGGATCGCCTGGGACCGCGATCTCGGGCCGCAGCTGCGGAGCGTCCCGGCGCTGGCGGTCGACTTCTTCGGTTTCGACACGAGCCGCCCTCCGTTCGACGACGTCCGTGTCCGGCGCGCCTTCGCCGCGGCCGTGGACTGGCGCCGGGTCGTCACCCTCGCCGCCGGCGACCGGGCGACACCGGCCACGAGCATGGTGCCGCTCGGCATCCCCGGCCGGAGCGAGCGCGACTTCAGCCCGGTCCACGACCCGGTAGCGGCCCGGGCCCTGCTGGCGGAGGCCGGTTACCCCGGCGGCACCGGATTCCCGCCGGTCACGCTCGTCTCGGCCGGGTACGACTACGACGACGCAGTGGCGAGCACGTTGCGCACGGTCCTCGGCATCGACGTCCGCGTCGAGCGGATGCCGGCCGACCAGTACTTCGAGCGCCTGTCGGTCGACCCGCCGGCGTTCTGGTCGCTGTCCTGGGTCGCTGACTACCCGAGCCCGAACGACTTCCTGGGCATCCTGCTCGGCAGCGACCGCTCGAGCAACTACACCCGCTGGCGATCAGCCGAGTTCGATGCGGCGATCGCCGAGGCGACCGCAGCTGGCGACCCCGCCGCGGCCCGGGCCGCCTACGAGCGCGCCGAGGCGATCGTCCAGCGCGACGTCCCGGCCATCCCGGCCAGCTACTCGACCGGCTGGGCACTCGCCCGGGACGGGCTCCTCGGGGC
>CAYMBB010000133.1:0-5625 GCA_964388515.1 uncultured Anaerolineaceae bacterium | reverse complement strand
TCGACGACCCTCCGCTACCTCCTCGATGCGAGCAGCTCCGGGATCCTGCCCAACACACCGTTCACCGCCCGCTGGCGGATCACCTGGCCGGACGGCGCCAGCGACCTTGGACCGCCGGCGAGCGTCGTCTACGCCGACACGCGGTTCCGCTGGCGAACGACGAGCGGGCCGATCGTCCGGGTCCACTGGTACACCGGCGACGACGCCTTCGGGCGGCGCGCCCTGGCGATTGGCCAGGCGGCGATCGACAAGGCGGCCAGCCTGTTCGGGGTGCGCGAGACGAGGCCGATCGACTTCTTCATCTACGCCGATCAGGCCGCCTTCTACGACGCGCTCGGGCCCGGAACACGGGAGAACGTGGGCGGCCAGGCGAACGCCGCGATCCGGACCCTGTTTGCCCTGATCACCCCGGCCGAGATCGGGGACCGGTGGGTCTCGATCGTCATCCCTCACGAGCTCACCCACCTCGTCTTCGACACCGCCGTGCGCAACCCGTACCACGACCCGCCGCGCTGGCTGAACGAGGGGCTGGCCGTCTACCTCGCCCAGGGCTACGACGCGAGCGACCGCGGCCAGGTGGCCGGCGCGGTCGCCGCGGCCGACCTGATGCCGCTCGAGGCGCTGACCGGCGAGTTCCCGACGACCGCGGCGCGCTTCTCGCTCGCCTATGCCGAGAGCGTCTCGGCCGTCGACTACCTCGTCCGCCGCTACGGCCGTGACGCGCTCGTGCGCCTCGTGCGCACGTACGCCACGGGCGTGACCGATGACGAGGCCTTCTCCGCCGCCCTCGGCCTCGACGCGGCCGCGTTCGGGGCGGCCTGGCTGGCGGATCTCGGCGCGGCGAGGCCGGAACGATACGGACCACAGCCGGCTCCGGCCGGACCGCTGCCGGCTGCCTGGACGTCGGCCAGCCCTGCCGCGACGCTGCCCGGGCCGACGCCGGAGGCGACGCCATCGGCGTCGACCTCGCCGGCCGGCAGCGCGGCGCCGGGCGACGACGGGAACGCCTCGGATCTCCTCCCGGCCATCGTCGTCGCGCTCGTCGTCGGCCTCGTCGCGCTCGGGCTGCTCGCGATCCGGCGGCGCGCCCGGCCCGCCCCGCCCGCGGGTGACGATCGCGCCGGGAGCGACACCCCACCACCGGCGCCGGACCCACCATGAGCTCGCTGCCGGCCCGCCTGCGGGCGATCCCGAGCTGGCAGATCACCCTCGGTCTCGCCCTTCTGGCACTTGGCTTCCTGATCGCCGCCCAGCTCCAGTCCGAGACACCACGGGTGCGGTACACGACCCAGGAGCGCCAACCGCTGGTCCAGACCGTGCTCACGCTCCAGGCCCAGCAGGAGCAGCTCAAGGAGCGGATCCTCGCCCTGCGCGACCAGATCGGGAACCTCGAACAGCAGGGCCAGGGTAGCGCCGCCCTCGTCCGCGACCTGAACACCCGCCTCGACCAGGCCCGCCTGGCCGCCGGCCTGGTCGCCCTCCAGGGGCCCGGCCTCGTCCTTCGGCTCGAGGATTCGCAACGACCGGTGCCGCCCGGCGGGGCCGCCAGCGACTACCTCGTCAGCGCCCGCGACGTGCGAGCGGTCGTCGAGGAGCTCTGGCTGGCCGGCGCGGAGGCGGTGGCGGTGAACGGCGAACGCGTGACCGGCTCGACCGCGATCCTCGACATCGGCAACTCCGTCCTCGTCAACTCGGCCTACCTTGCCCCACCGTACGACGTCGCCGCGATCGGTCCGCCCGACCTGTACGACCGGCTGAGCCACTCCCAGGGCTTCATCGACTTCGTCCGCGCCCGGGCCGAGGCGTTCGGCATCTCGATCCGCTTCGCCGAGCTGCCCGACGTCGCGATCCCCGCCTATGCCGGAACGGTCAACCTGCGTTACGCCCGCCCGAGCGCCTCGGCCAGCCCCGGCCCGTCGACGGCCCCCTCCGCTCCAGCCCCGGCCTCGCCCGGGACCGGGTCACCGCGGCCATGAGCCGGTCCTGATGCGCCAGGCCCGCGCCCAGCTCTCGATCGCGGCCGTCGCGCTCGTGCTCGGCCTGCTCGTCGTCGTCCAGCTCCGGGCCCAGAGCGCAGGCACCGGCCTCGACACGCTCTCGGCCCAGGAGCTGACCGTCCTCGTCGCGAACCTGAACGCGCGCAACGACGTCCTGCGGGCCGAGATCGCCTCGCTCGAGCGGGAGGCGACCGACCTCGCCCTCAGCCGGGCGCGGGGCGAGACGTCGCTCGGTCAGCTCCAGCAGGACCTCGCCCGCGTCCGGGCCTGGTCGGGCCTCGACCCGGTCAGCGGACCCGGCATCCGCCTGACGGTCAACGGCCCGATCGCCGGCCAGGCCGTCGAGGACGTGCTGAACGAGCTGCGCAACGCGGGCGCGGAGGCGCTGGCGGTGGCCGGTGTCCGGGTCGTCACGGGCAGCGTCGTGGCCGGTCCGCCAGGCGGCTTGTCGATCGAGAACACGGCCCTGCCCGACCCGTTCGAGGTGAGCGCGATCGGCAACCCGGAGGTGCTGACCGGTGCCCTCACCCGGGCCGGGGGCCTGATCGCGCAGCTGGCCGCGACGAATTCGCAGCTCTCGCTGACGGTCATCCCGGTCGACCGACTCGAGCTCGCGGCGACGGGGCGGGACCTGGCCCCGGCCCACGGCCGGCCCCGCCTCTGATACCCTGACCGGCCGAATGACCGACCGGAACCCCGCCACCGATCGACCCGTCCTCGGCCTGTGCCTCGGTGACGTCGTCCGTCTCCGCCGCCCGCATCCGTGCGGCAGCCACGACTGGCTCGTCGACCGGCTGGGCGCCGACATCGGCCTGCGCTGCCAGGGCTGCCGGCGCCACGTCCTCCTCGAGCGCCGACTCCTCGAGCGCCGCTTCGTCGAGTTCGTGGCCCGCGGCGACCCGGTCCTGAGCGCCGCCGCCGCGCCCCGTCCGGCCGAGGGCGAGCGATGACGATCCTGCCCACCGCCGACGCGACCGGCGCTCCGCCGGCGCCAGGATCGCCACCCTCCGCGCCGTCTGCCGCGAGCTCCGGCGAGGCGGGCGACCCGGGCGCCGCCCGTGCGGCGGCCGTGCTCGCCAACCGCCCGTTCCTGCTCCTCTGGCTCTCCCAGGCCGCGACCCAGATCGGCGGCAACATGGTCGTCTACGGGCTGACGGTGGTCGTCTTCTCGGTCACCCTCTCGAACGCGGCGGTCAGCCTCCTGCTCCTGACGTTCCTCGTCCCGGGCGTCCTCTTCTCGGCCCTGGCGGGCGTCTACGTCGACCGCCTCGACCGCCGGCACATCCTGATCGCGACGAACCTGCTCCGGGCCGGGGCGTTCGGCCTGATGCTCGCGGCAGGCGAGAACATCCTCGCCATCTACGTCCTGAACGCGTTCGTCTCGACCGTCACCACCCTCTTCGCCCCGGCCGAGGCGGCGATGATCCCGACCCTCGTTCCGCGCCACCAGCTGATCGCGGCCAACGGCCTGTTCACCCTCACCCTGAACGGAGCATTCGCGCTCGGCTTTGCCCTGCTCGGGCCGCTGACCGTCACCCTGGCCGGGCCGGAGGCCCTGCTCGGCCTCGTGGCGGTGCTCTACCTCGTGGCCGCCGCGTTCTGCTTCACCCTGCCCGCCTCCCCGGCCACGACGGCCCGCATCTCGGCCCTCGAGGCGGTCGGGGACGTCGAGCGTGCCGTGGGCACCACCTTCCGCCAGCTGGGCGACGGGCTCGGCTACATCGCGGCCCATCGGAGCGTCAGCTGGTCGCTCGTCTATCTCGGGATCGGGGCGGCCCTGATCGGTGTCCTCGGTGTCCTTGGCCCCGCCTTCGCCACCCAGTCGCTCGGGCTCGACCCGAAGGACTTCGTGGTCGTCGTCCTCCCGCTCGGGCTCGGCCTCGTGAGCGGGATCGTCCTCCTCAACCGGTTCGGGAGGTACGTCGTCCGCCGCCGGCTGATCGAGGGCGGTCTGCTGGCGCTCGGGGTCCTGCTCGGCGTCCTGTCCGTGGCGGGCACGGTGACCCGCCTCGCCCAGCGGGTCGGTTCGCTCGCCTCGCCGCTCGATGTCTCGGCCTTCGTGTCGATGCTCTCGATCGTGGTCGGGATCGCCTTCCTGGCCGGCGTCGCCTACGCCTTCGTGCTCGTCCCGTCCCAGACCCAGCTCCAGGAGGAGCTGCCGGAGGACGTCCGCGGCCGGGTCTTCGGCGTCCTGAACACGCTCGTCTCGGTCGCCAGCTTCGTGCCGATCATCGTCGCCGGGCCGATCGCCGACCTCGTCGGAACCCGGATGGTCATCCTCGCCATCGGCGTCGTCGTCTTCGCCTCGGGGCTGCTCTCGATCGTCACTCGCCGCCAGATCCCGATCCGCCGTCCGGTTCCGGGGGGCGACCGAGGCGATCGCGGCGAGCCAGGCGGGACGGACCGGTGAGCCGGGTCGCGGTCGTCTTCACCGGCGGCACGATCAGCATGGTCGTCGACGAGCGCGCCGGCGGGAACGTGCCGGCACTCGACGCGGCGGCGCTCCTGGCCCGCACCCCCGGTCTGGCCCAGGTGGCCGACGTCGTGCCGATCGATCGCGGCCTGACCCCCGCCAGCCACTTCACGTTCGGCAAGCTGTTCGAGATCGCGGCCACGGTCCGCGACGCGCTCGCCGACCCCGGGATCGACGGTGCCGTCGTCGTCCAGGGCACCGACACGATCGAGGAGACGGCCTTCTTCTTCGACCTCCTCCACGACTCGCCCAAGCCGCTCGTCGTGACCGGAGCGATGCGCTCGGCCGGCGAGCCCGGCTACGACGGCCCGGCCAACCTGGTCGACGCCGTCCGCTGCGCCGCGGCACCAGCCCTCCGCGGCCAGGGCTGCCTCGTCGTCCTGGCCGGCGCGATCCATCCCGCCGACGATGTCATCAAGACCCACACCAGCGCGATCACGACGTTCCAGAGCCCGAATCTCGGGCCGCTCGGTCACGTCGACGGCGGCCGGGTGATCGTCGCCCGGCGCCGGTCCGGGCGACGCCGGGTGGCCGCGACCGTCGCCGCGGAGCCGGTCGTCCTGGTCACCGCGGTTGTCGCCTCCGACGGGCGCCTCGTGGAGGCCGCCCGCTCGCTGCGCCCGGCCGGTTTCGTCGTCGAGGCGACCGGTGCCGGCAACACGAACCCGGAGCTGCTCGAGGCGTGCCGGGCGGCGATCGAGGCCGGGATCCCGGTCGTCCTCACCAGCCGGGCCCCAGCCGGCCGGGCGGGGACCGGCTATGCCTTTCCGGGCGGCGGCGCAACGTGGGCCCGCGCCGGTGCCCTGTTCGCGGGCTATCTCGGCGGACCGAAGGCGCGGATCGCGCTGGCGCTCGGCCTCGGCGCCGGACTCGACCGCGTCGGGCTCGCCCGCCTCCTCGCCGATCCGCAGCCGGAGGCTGAGCCGGGATCGTCATGAACGTCGACCTGCTCCTGACCGGCCGGATCGCGAGCCTGGCCGGCGGGGAGGGGTTCGGCTGGGTCGAGGCGCTCGCGATCAGCGGCGGACGGGTCGTCCTCGCCGGCCGTCGGGCGGATGTCGAGGCGGCGGGCGGGACCGCGCACCGCCGGCCCCCCCCTCCGCCCGATACGGCCCGCCTCCACCGCCCGACCAACGCCCCCCTCCACCCCCCCGA
>CAYMBB010000132.1:0-7155 GCA_964388515.1 uncultured Anaerolineaceae bacterium | reverse complement strand
ACCCGCCCGGCGAGGATGCCTCCGCTGGCCAGGAGGTGGCGGACGGGGAAGCGGACGCCGCCATCGCGCAGGAACGCGGTCGCGGTTTCGAACCGGGCGGTCTGGCCGAGCGAGCGCGGCTCGTCCTCGGGCGAGCCGAGATGCGACCACAGCCCCGCCAGGACGACCCCGGGCGCGGCGCGGATCGCCTCGGCCGCCGCCTGCGCCTCGGCCGGGCTGACGAATCCGCCTCGTCCCAGCCCCGTCTCCAGCTCGATCTGGATGCGCAGCCGGCGGCGCGGCCCACGGCCGGCGGCGCGGGCGCGGCGGAGCGCCTCGAGGGTCCGGGCGAGGAGCTCGCTGTCCCCCGCGGTCAGCGAGAACGAGCGGCGGGCCGCCTCCGGGGCGAGCTCGGGCGGCACCGGGTAGACGATCAGGATCGGCAGCCGCAGGCCCGCTCGGCGAATCTCGAGCGCCTCGTCGAAGGTGGCCACACACAGGCCGTCGGCGCCGGCCGAGGCGAGTGCGCGCGCGACCGGGACGGCGCCGTGACCATAGGCGTCGGCCTTGACGACCGCCTCGACCCGGACGCCGGCCGGCAGCAGCGAGCGGATCGTGGCCAGGTTGCCGGCCAGGCGGTCGAGGTCGATCCGCAGCCAGGCCGTCCGGGGCAGCGGCGGCGGCGTCAGCGTGTCGTCTCCCCGGCCGAACCGTCGCGCACCCCGAACCCGAGGCGCCGGCCCGCCGACCGGCGGCCGGCGAGGAGCGCCAGCCGCCGACGCGCGAAGGCGAGCTCGTCGGGCAGGTCCGAGGCGAGCAGCCCGGCATCGCCGATCCGTTGCCGCACCGCCTCGCCGGCCAGGCCGTGGAGGTAGACCCCGAGCCGGGCGGCGGCGAACGGTTCGACCCCCTGGGCCAGGAGCGCCCCGATCGTCCCGGACAGGACGTCGCCGGTGCCGCCGCTGGCCAGGGCCGGGTTCTCGAACGGGGCGACGGCGATCGAGCCTCCAGGCTCGGCGATCACGGTCCGGGCCCCCTTGAGGACGACGACCTGGCCCCAGGCCTGGGCGGCGCTCGCGGCGGCCCGGGCGCGGGCGGCATCGTCGGCCAGGAGATCCCCGTCGGCGTCGGGATCGGTCCCGCCCGCCGCCCGGAGCCGGCGGAACTCGCCGACGTGCGGGGTGAGCACCGCCCGCCGGGTGACGCCTTCCCACCAGGCATCGAGCGAGGCGAGCGAGCGGAGCGCCTCGGCATCGACGACGGCGGGCACCGGAGCCGGTTCCTCGGGCACGGCGAGGAGGGCCGAGATCAGCTCGGTCGTCGCCAGCCCCGGCCGGAGACCCGGACCGACCACGATCGCGTCGTGGTCGTGGTCGAGGAACCGCCCGAGCGCCCGCTCGGGGTCGACTTCCTCGACGTCGTCCTCGGGCAGGCCCATCGTCGTCGCCTCGACGACCTTGGCCGCGAAGAGCGGCTGGAGCGATTCGGGCACCGCCAGGGTGACGAGACCGGCCCCGGCCCGCCCGGCGGCGCGACAGACGAGGAGCGCGGCCCCGGCGTAGTCGAGCGAGCCGGCAAGGACGAGGAGCTTGCCGAACATCCCCTTGTGGCCCCGCTCGGGGCGGGCCGGGAGGAGACCGGCGGCAAGGTCGTCGTCGAGCGCGGTCGCCCCCGGCACGACCGCCATCGTCCGCCCCGCGCCGCCCGGCCCTTCCTCGGCCCTCCGCCCGAAGCCGACCGGCCCCCGCTCAGGCATCGGGGTCACCGCCGTCGGCGAGCGCCCGCAGCCGCTCGAGCCGGGCCAGGATCCGGCGCTCGCGCTCGTCGAGCCGGTCCTCGATGTCGGGCGGAAAGAGGTAGCGCCCCCCGGCGGCGCGGATGCCGTAGGCGATCGCGACCGCGTAGTCCGACTCGTGGCTGATCGAGACCGCCACCCGGCCCATGCCCAGCTGCTCGGCGCGGGCCGCCGCCCGCCCGTGGAGCCGGACGGCCGGCTGGCCGGTGGGCAGGCGCTCGATCTCGATGTCACGCCAGCCGATCCCGCGGACGCCGAGGCCGAGGACCTTCGAGACGGCCTCCTTGGCCGCCCACCGTCCGGCGAGCGTCTCCGGCCGGTCGCGGACGTAGCGCTGCTCGGAGGGGGTGAGGACCCGGCGCGAAAAGCGCGCCCCGTGGCGCTCCAGCGTCCGGCGGATCCGCTCGACCTTGACGATGTCGATCCCGAGCTCGGTCGTGCCCGCGGGAACGGCGCCGGCGGCGTCGGTAGGGCCGGCCGGGGCGAGCGCGTCGGGCCGGACAGAACCGCCGGCCGGGGCCGGTCCGTCAGCTGAAGCCGGTTGGTCGTCCCCGGTCAGCTCGTCGGCCCACCCGCGCGACGCCATGTCCGTCCTACTCGACCGTCACCGACTTCGCCAGGTTGCGCGGCTGGTCGACGTCGGTGCCGCGGGCGACGGCCATCTGGTACGCGAACAGCTGGAGCGGGATGACCGCCAGGACTGGGCTGAGCGCCTCGTGCGTGTCCGGCACCCAGCACACGTCGTCGGCGAAGCGCCCGATCTGCGGGTCGCCCTCGGTCGCGACCGCGATCACCCGCGCGTCGCGGGCACGGCCCTCCATGACGTTGCTGATCAGCTTGTCGTAGACGCTCGAGCGGGTCGCGACCGCGACGAGCGGCACCTCGGCATCGAGGAGCGAGATCGGGCCATGCTTCAGCTCCCCGGCGGCGTATCCCTCGGCATGGACGTAGCTCACCTCCTTGAGCTTGAGCGCCCCCTCCAGCGCGGCCGGGTAGGTCAGCCCCCGGCCGACGAACATGAAGCCGCGCGAGTTGACGTACCGCCGGGCGAGCGTGGCGCTGTCGGCGGCGTTGTCGAGGGCCCGCCGGGCGGCATCGGGCAGCGCCCGCAGGGCGAGCCCGAGCTCGAGCTCCGGTCCGGCCTCGAGCGCCCCGCGCAGCTTGGCGATCGCAGCGGCGAGGATGACCAGCGTCGTGACCTGGGTCGTGAACGTCTTCGAGGCGGCGACCGCGATCTCCGGTCCGGCCTGCAGGAACAGGACCGCGTCCGCCTCGCGGGTGATCGCCGAGCCGACCGTGTTCGTGACCGCCACGACGCGGCAGCCCCGCTCGCGGGCCAGCCGGGTCGGGGCGATCGTATCGGCGGTCTCGCCGGACTGGGTGACGGCGATCACGAGCGTCCGCTCGTCGAGCGGCGGCGGGGCGTAGCGGAACTCCGAGCCGACCGTCGCCCGGGCCGGCAGGCCGGTCCACTCCTGGAGGACAGCCGCCCCGACGAGCGAGGCGTAGTAGGCACTGCCGCAGGCGATCAGCTCGACCCGGTCGATCGTCGCCAGGTGCCCGGCCAGCCCGTCGAGCTCGTCGACCCGGATCCGCCCGTCGCGGCTCACCCGGCCGGTGATCGCCGCCCGCAGGGCGTCCGGCTGCTCGTCCATCTCCTTGGCCATGAAGTGCTCGTAGCCGCCCTTCTCGGCCGCCTCGAGCGACCACGGGACCGTGCTCACGACCCGCTCGCGCGGCACGCCGTCGACGCCGCTGATCGTGACCCCCGAGGGGCGGAGATCGGCCACGTCGCCCTCCTCGAGGAAGATCACCCGGTCGGTGTGGGCCAGGATCGCCGCCACGTCGGAGGCGAGGAACGTCTCGCCCTCGCCGATCCCGACCACCAGCGGCACGTTCATCCGGGCCCCGACCAGGCGGTCCGGTTCGGCCCGGTGCATGACCGCCAGCGCGTAGGCGCCCTCGGCCTGGCGGAGCGCGATCCGGGTCGCCTCGGCAATGTCACCCGCGTAGGCGTCCTCGATCAGGTGGGCGAGCGCCTCGGTGTCGGTCTCCGAGGCGAGCCGGTGGCCGCGTGCCTCGAGCTCGTCGCGCAGCTCGCGGAAGTTCTCGATGATCCCGTTGTGGATGACCGTGATCTCGCCGGTGCAGTCGACGTGGGGGTGGGCGTTCAGGTCGTTGGGCCGGCCGTGGGTCGCCCAGCGCGTGTGGGCCAGCCCGATCGCGGCATGGGGTGTCCGGTCGAGGAGCGCCGTCTGCAGGTTGGCCAGCTTGCCGGCCCGCTTCTCGACGAACAGGCCGCCGGCCTCGTCAACGAGGGCGATCCCGGCCGAGTCGTAGCCGCGATACTCGAGCCGCTTCAGGCCTTCGATCAGGATCGGACCCGCTTCCCGCGGCCCGGTGTAGCCGACGATGCCGCACATAACGTCACGTTCTCCGTCTCTGCCCGACGGTTACGACCGACGGGTCTCCTGGTCGCCGGTCGGGCAGCCGGCTCAGTTTAGACGCTCCCCGGCGATCGAGGCGATCGCGTCCGCCAGTTCGGTCACGAGCCTGGCGTCGGTGCCCTCGACCATCACCCGGAGGGCCGGTTCGGTCCCCGACGGGCGGACGAGGACCCGTCCCCCGGCGCCGAGCCGGTCGCACGCCTCGGCGATCGCCCGCTGGAGCACCGGGTCGCCCTCCCACTGATCCTTGTGACGGGCGCGAACGGCACGCTGTTGCTGGGGCAGGAGCGGGATCCTGGCCGCCAGGTCGGCCAGGTCGCGCCCCTGCCGGCTCATCACCCTGAGGACCTCGAGGGCGGTGACGATCCCGTCGCCGCTGGTCGTGTGCTCGAGGACGATCACGTGGCCGCTCTTCTCGCCGCCCAACTCGGCGCCGTTGACCTGCATCCCCTCGAGGATGTACTTGTCGCCGACCGGCGTCCGGATCAGGGTCCCGCCGGCCGCCTCGACGACCGCCTGGAGCCCGCCGTTGGAGAGGACGGACACGACGAGCGCGCCGTTCGCCAGCGCCCCCCGCTCGAGCCGGTCGAGGGCGAGGATGCCGAGCACCTGGTCGCCGTCGACCACCCGCCCGGCGGCATCGACCGCGATCAGCCGATCCGCGTCGCCGTCGAGGGCGAAGCCGACGTCGGCGCCACGCTCGACGACGGCCGCCGCGAGCGAGGCGGGCGCGGTGGCGCCGGCCCGGACGTTGATGTTCACCCCGTCGGGCTCGTTGTGGATGACGTCGACCCGGGCACCGGTGGCGGCGAGGATCTCGGGTGCGACGGTGCCGCCCGAGCCGTTGGCGCAGTCGAGGACGACGTGGATGTCGGTCCGGACGGCGCGAGCGAGGGCGAGCCGGTGGGCACGGTAGCGATCGAGCAGCCCATGCGCGTCGACCGCCACCCCGAGCTCGGCGTTGCCGACCCCGCCCAGCTCCTCGGCGCGCCAGATCAGCGCCTCGAGCTCGTCCTCGATCGAGTCGTCGAGCTTCAGGCCGGCCCGGTCGAGGACCTTGAGCCCGTTGTCGTCGGCCGGGTTGTGGGAGGCGGAGACCATGATCCCGGCCGCGAACTCGCCCTGCCCGGCGAGGAAGGCGAGAGCCGGCGTCGGGACCACGCCCACCCGGTGGACGTCGACGCCGAGGCTCGTCGCGCCGGCGGTGATCGCGGCCACGAACATGTCGCACGAGCGACGGGTGTCCTGGCCGACGACGAGCGAGCCGCCGGGACCGATCAGGCGGTGCGCGGTCGCCCGCCCGAGAGCGTAGGCGATCGTGGGCTTGAGGTCGACGTTGGCGACCCCCCGGATGCCGTCGGTTCCGAACAGGCGCGGCATCCTACGGTCCGGGCGGGGCCGAGGGGCTGGGCGAGACCGGGAGCTCGACGGTGACGACGATCCGGGCAGGCGCGATCGCGACCAGACTGAGCCGCGAGGGCAGCGCGGCGCGGAGAGTCACCTCGTGACCACCCGGTTCCAGGCCCGTCACGTCGGCCACGACGACGAGGCTGCGCGCGTCGAGCTCATCGAGATCGGTGGTCGCCCCGCCGAGGGTGACGAGGACCCGGTCGGTCGAGAGGCTGTACGTGCGGTCGGCACGTTCGCCGGCCAGGACGATCCCGGCGCTGACCGTCCGGCTGCCCATCGTGGGCCGGATGCGGACCGAGACGCGGACCGTGCCGTCGCCCAGCAGGGCCACCCCCTCGGGCAGGGCGAGATCGATCGTGCGCGCGAAATCGGCCACGGCACCCGAGAGCGAGACCGGGCTCGTGTCGATCCGGGCCAGCTCGGCGAGCACGCTCGCGTCTCCCTCGACCGTCACGACGACCGGGCTGACGGTGACCCCGCCGATCTCGTAGCCGACCACGGGCGTGCCGACCACGACCGGGTTGACCGGCAGCGACTTGCTGACCAGCTGGTTGCCGACGAGGATCCGTACCCGGACCGCGGCCGGGTCGAGTCGGACCTGGGAGACCGGCTCGCCCCGGCCGTCGACGGCGACCAGGTCGACCGACTGGTCGATCGAGATCCCGGACGGCTGGATCAGGACGCGGGCGACCGCCTGGGCGACCTGGCTGACGGCCGAGCGCGGTCCGCTCACGGTCACCTGCCTGACATCGAGGATCGGATCGCGGACCTCGAGGCCCGGCGGAACGGTTCCTCGGTCGACCTCGACGGGCACCGCCTTGGAGACGAGCGGGTCGAGCCGAACCTGGATCTGGCGCGGGTCGAAGTCGAGCACCTGGACCCGGCCATCGGCCACCCTGACCTGGACCGGCACGGTGACGAACGAGCTGCCCGGCTGGGGCTCGACCCCGGCCAGGTCGACGAAGGCCGAGAAGCTGGCGCTCGAGAGCCGATCGAACGCGTCGCGCGGGGCGAACAGGCGGATGTCGCGGACCTCGCCGAGCGAGCCGAGGATGAAGACCGACGGCGACTGGTTGACCGGCACGATCGGGACGCGCCCGACCCACACCTGGGCGTTCTGGGAAAGGACGAGACCGGCGTAGAGGAGTGTCGCGAGCACGACCGCCCCGAGCTTGAGCGGCCAGTTGTGGACGACGAAGCCGACGAACCGTCTCACTGGCGGGCTCGGGCGGCGGCCGCGGCCGGCGGCTCCTCCTCGCCGCCCGGTCGGCTTCCGGACGGGGCGGTGCCCCGGGTCGTGACCGGGCCGAGGAGACGGCCGAGGCCGGCGCGTCGCTGACCCCCGCGCGGGGGGCGCCCGAAGCGCGGCCGGCCGCGGGACGGGTTGAGCAGGGCGGTGATCGCCCGGGCCAGCTGCGCCTCGTTCAGGTTGCGCACGATCCGGGCACGTTCGACGAGGCTGATCTGGCCGTTCTCCTCGGACACGACGACGACGACGGCATCGGTCTGCTCGGTGATCCCGAG
>CAYMBB010000131.1:0-7167 GCA_964388515.1 uncultured Anaerolineaceae bacterium | reverse complement strand
CTATGCTGTTGTCTTATTTTTGTGTCACTACTCCGGCGTCGCCCTGGACTCATCCGTCCCCCTTCGTCGGCAGCGGCAGCGGTTTATAAGGGACAGCCACCTTCCTGCGCTACTACGTCGGCGTCACGCCGCCCACGGATCGCCGGCTCGACCGCGAGCTTGCCGACGCGCCGCCGCGCCGTCTCGACGCCTGACCGGGCGCCGCCTCACTCGCCGCCGGCGATCTCCGCGACGAGGCGCCGGATGATCCGGACGAAGCGCGGCCCCGCCGCTGCCCCAGCGGCGAGCACCTCCTCGTGGCTGAGCGGCGTGCCGCTGTAGCCCGCCCCGGCGTTCGTGACGAGCGAGACCCCGCACAGCTCGAGGCCCGCCCAGCGCGCCGCGATCGCCTCGAGCACGGTCGACATCCCGACCGCGTCGCCGCCGAGGCCGCGCAGCATCCGCACCTCGGCCGGTGTCTCGTAGGCCGGCCCGAGCAGGCCGACGTAGACGCCCGAGGCGAGCTCGACTCCCTCGGCCCGGGCCGCCGCCCGGAGACGGTCGCGCAGGCGCGGGCTCCAGGCGTTCGTCAGGTCCGGGAACCGGGGGCCGAGCTCGTCGGCGTTCGGTCCCAGGAGCGGCGTGCGCCCGGTCAGGTTGATGTGGTCCTCGATGACCATGAGCGTCCCCGGCCCGAACGCAGGGTTCAACCCGCCGGCCGCGTTCGAGAGCACGATCACCGACGCGCCGAGCCGACCCATCAGGAGGACCGGCTGGACGACGAGACCCGGGTCGTTGCCCTCGTACAGATGGAACCTGCCCTGGAGGAGGGCGACCGGGGTCCCGTCGAGCCGGCCGAGGATCAGGCGCCCGGCATGACCGGGAGCCGTCGCGGACGGCCAGCCGGGCAGCTCGGAGAACGGGATCGAGACCGGTTCGGTAACCTCGTCGGCGAGGCCCCCGAGCCCGGAGCCGAGGACGATGCCGACCGCCGGCCGAAGTCCGGTCCGAGCCCGAACGGCCGCTTCGAGGGCGGCCAGGCGGACCGGCTGATCGGCGGGCGGGATCGGCCGGCGAGGGTCGACAGGCTGGGCGTTCACGGTGCTGCCCCCGCTGCAAGGAATCCGAGGAGTCGGCGCGCCGGTCGTCGCGCCCGGCAGGCACGTCCGGGACTGCCGGGGGCCGACGCTTCGATCGCCCGGCGGATGGGCCGGCACCGGGATGCCGGACCCGCCCCGTCGGGCGATCACCCGCCCTGCGGCGGGCAACAAAGCGCCCGGAGCGACCGTTCGAGCGAAGAGGCCGTTGATGCGATCTCGGACTTCTTCGGTTCTGGCGGCCCCTCCGGGCAAGACGAACGATAGGGCCCGGTCGATGGCGGGTCAACGTGGTTATCCACGAACTCGCGACACACGCCCCCCGTCCGTCCACGAGTTCGAGGCGGGTGTGGACAACCTGTGGACGCGGGCCTCGTCGGCGGCTATCCGGGCCTGGCGGGGGCCTCGCCGGCAGCCGTCCGGGCCCGGCCGGGGACGGGACGGGTCTGCCTCAGCCGCCCATCGCGAACATCTCGACCCTCGGCAGCCGGCGCGTCGCCTCCGAGCGCAGCTCCGAGTACCGGTCGTCGCGCCGGTGCCAGACCCGCTCGATCACGGCCCGGATCTCGTCATCGGACCGGCCCGACCGGAGAAGCGACTTCAGATCCTCACCCCGGACCGCGAACAGGCAGGTGTAGAGCGTGCCCTCGGCCGAGAGCCGGGCCCGGGTGCAGTCGCCGCAGAACGGCTGGCTGACCGAGCCGATCAGCCCGATCTCGCCGCCGCCGTCGCGATAGCGCCAGCGGTTGGCGACCTCGCCCCGGTAGCTGGGCGGGACACGCTCGAGCGGCAGCTCGGCATCGATCAGGGCGACCAGCTCGGCGGCCGGCACCACCTCGTCGAGCCGCCAGCCGTTGCTCTGGCCGACGTCCATGTACTCGATGAAGCGCAGGATCAGGCCGTTTTCGCGGGCCCAGCGGGCCATGGGCAGGACGCTCGACTCGTTCATCCCGCGCCGGACGACCATGTTGATCTTGATCGGCGCGAGGCCCGCCGCCGCGGCCGCGGCGATCCCGTCGAGGACCCGGGAGACCGGGAAGTCGACCCCGTTCATGGCCCGGAAGACGGTATCGTCGAGCGAGTCAAGGCTGACCGTGACCCGCTGCAGCCCTGCCTCGCGCAGCCGGCCGGCCAGGGCCCGGAGCGCAGCCCCGTTCGTGGTCAGCGTCAGGTCGAGCGGCCGCCCATCCGGCCGGCGCAGCTCGGCCAGCATCGCGATCAGCGTCGGCAGGTCGTGGCGCACCAGCGGCTCGCCGCCGGTGATCCGCAGCTTCTCGGCCCCCAGCCCGGCGAACAGGCGGGCGAGCCGGGTGATCTCCTCGAAGGTGAGGACCATCGAGCGGGGAAGGAACGCGTAGTCCCGCCCGAAGATCTCCCTGGGCATGCAGTAGACACAGCGGAAGTTGCAGCGGTCGGTGACCGAGATCCGGAGATCACGCAGCGGCCGGCCGAGGGTGTCGACGGTCGTCGGCGCGGGAGGGTCGGCCGGGACAGGAGGCAACGGCGCACCGCCAGGCTGGATCACGACCGTATCGTACCCGGCCTTCCCCGAATCGGCGCGCCGGTACCACTGGCCCCGGCCCGTGGTACCTCTTGCGCCCTCCACCGCACCGCTCCCGTCTCCTAGGATGCGTCCACAGCCCGATCAGGCTGCCCGATCACGACCCGGAAGGGACCAGCACGCGATGGCGACGACCGACACGCGACCCGGCTTCAGGCTTCCCTGGAGCGTGGGGCATCGACAGACCGGCGACGAGACACCGGTCGGCGAGCCGAGCGCGGCCGACCAGGCGGCCGACAGCTCGGCGATCGACGACCGCCTCGCGGAAATCGAGGCAGCAACCGAGCGGGCGGCCCCCGCGAGCCCCGATCGAGCCCCGATCGAGCAGGACGGCCCTGGGCCGGAGGCCACGATGACACCCGCCGCCAACAGCCAGCAACCGGCCGCCGAGGCTGACGAGGTCGATCCGACCGGCCGGGTAGACGAGACGACCGATACCGACGCCGACGCTCGCACCTCCGACGAGCTGGCCGGAGAGTCATCCCTGGCTCGGGCCGCCCTGCGGCCGCAGGCGCCCCACCCCGGACAGGCCCGCCGGCCGACGAAGTTCCTGGCTGAGCTGACGAAGGCGATGCAGCTCGCCGCCCAGGCCGAGCGCGATGCGACACTCGCCCAGTACCGGGCCGAGGCGACCTCGTTCATCGAGCAGCTCCACGCCCGGTCGTCGGAGCAGGCGGCCGGGTACCGCCGGCGCGCCGACGACGACCTGGCCGCGATCCGCGAGTGGTCGAAGGCTGAGATCGCCCGGATCCGCGAGGAGACCGAGCGCCGGATGAGCGATCGCAAGTCCGGGCTCGAGGAGGAACTCGCTGCCCACGCGGCCCGGATCGAACATGCGATCGAGCGCGTCCAGGCGCGGGTCGAGGCATACGCGCACGAGATGGGCGCCTTCTTCGAGCGGCTCCGGACGCTCGAGGATCCGACCACCTTCGCCGCCCTGGCGGCCAGCCTGCCCGAGCCGCCGCCGTTCGAGGTCGACCTCACGGCCGACGAGCTGGTCATCCCGGCGACCACGGCCGCCGAGTCGGCCGCCGTCGAACCCGGCACCGCGGCGACCGCGCCGGAAGCGGTCGAGGCCGCAGCCGAGCCCGCCTCGGGCGAGCCTGCGCCGGCCGAACCGCAGGCCGTCGAACCGGCCGTCACCACCCGGCCCGAGCCGGTCGCCACCCCGTTCGCCGGGCGCCGCTCGAGCGACCCCGACACGTTCGACACGCGGATCGCCGCCCTCGGCCTGACGCCCGACTTCGCCGCCGCGGAGGCGCAGGCCGCGGCCGACGCCACGGGCTCCCAGGACGTCGCCGGCGGCGGCGAAGGGGACGACGACGCCGGCGTCGCGGTCCTCGGCGACGAGGCCCTGGCGGCGCGCCTGGCGAGCCTCGTGCCGAGCGGACCCGATCCCCTCCCGCCGGCGCCCGGACCGGCCACCACGACGACCCAGGTGGTCGTCGTGGGCCTCGTCAGCGTGGCCAGCATCGCCAGCTTCAAGCGCCACCTGGCCCGGGTTTCGGGAGTCCAGTCGGTCGGCGTCTCGTCCGGCCCGGACGGCGAGTTCGTGTTCACCGTTGTCCACCGCGAGGACGTCGCGATCGATGACGCCGTGCCTGCCCTGCCGGGCTTCCAGGCCCGCGTGTCGAGTGCGGCGGAGGGCATCGTGCGCGTCACCGCCCGCGACCCGGAATCCGAGGCATGAGTCGCCCGGCGATCGCGATCGCGCTCCCGCCCGACGAGTACGCACCCGTCAGCGCCGAGCTCACCGAGGCGGGCCTGGCAGCGGTCGAGATCCGTCGCCCGCCCGACCTCGAGGCCGCCCTCTCCAGCCGGCGCGACATCGCCCTGGCGATCATCGACGGCGAGAACGACTTCGACCGCTCGCTCGAGATGTACGAGATCCTCCACGAGGGCGGCCGCGACATCCCGGCCCTGATGGTCGTCTCGGCGCGCGCCCTCGACCGGCTCGTCAACGCACCGGTCTCGGCCTCCCTGCACGACGAGTACGTCACCCGGCCCTACTCGGCCGAGTCGCTCCGCTGGCGGGTCGAGGCGATGCTCATCCGCGCCCAGACCGTCGACGACGGAAGCGGGCCGATCATCCAGGGCGGGCCGATCGAGGCCGCCGACTGGGCCCGCCGGGCGACGACCGTCGTCGTCTTCAACCCGAAGGGCGGGGTGGGCAAGACGACCGTCGCGGTCAACCTCGGCGCGGCGCTCCAGGTCCGCCGCAGCCAGCGCGTGCTCCTGATCGACGCCGACACGGTGACCGGCCACGTCGCCTCCTCGCTCGGGCTCGACCAGGTCCGTTCGGTCGTCGACAGCTGGCGCGACGAGGCGGACGACGGCCTGCGCGAGGGGCTGCACGAGATCGCCTCCGCCCACTCGAGCGGAATGCAGGTCGTCACCCTGACGAGCACGCCGCTCCACACCGAGGTCCTGACTGCGCAGCGGGTGATCGAGGCGATCGGCGCCGTCCGGCGCAGCTTCGACTTCATCATCATCGACACCCATCCCTCGTACGGCCCGCTCAACCTGGCCCTGTTCGAGCACGCCGACCGGATCCTCGTCCCGCTCACCCCGGACCTGCCGGCCCTCCGGGCGGCTGTCCAGTTCCGCGACGTGGCGGCCGAGCTCGGCATCCAGGACCGGATCTCGATGATCGTCAACCGCGCCAACAGTGGTGTCTCGGTGGCCGACATCGAGCGCACGGTCGGCATCCCCGCCCTGGCCCAGATCCGTTCGGCCGGCATGCTCTTCGTCCGGGCGGCGAACGAGGGCCGGACGGTGATCGAGCGCTTCCCGCGCGAAAAGGTGACCGAGGACTTCGACCGCCTCGCCGACCGGCTCCTGCCCACGGCACGGGGCAGCGCGACCCAGTCGCGACCGGTCGTGCGCGGCCTGTTCGGCCGGCGCGAGGTTCCGGCCGGGGTCTGACACCCTGGCCCACCCGTCCCTCGCGGGCGTCCGGCCGGGCGACCGGCCCCTCCCTGAACGGAGCCGCTAGCGCGAGGTGTCGCTCCAGCTGACGCCGCCCAGCGGCTGGCCCGGCAGGGGCTCGATCCGCGTCCCGGTGCGCTTGTCGACCTGCTCGACGCCGCGCAGGTAGAAGCGGTTGACGAGGATCGTGTCGATCGCGGGGTCGTTCACCTGGCGCTCGCCGAGCAGGGCGACCGCGTCGGTCACCGGGACGAACATCTCGGTTCCTCGCTCGAGCAGCCGCTCGGGATCGGAGCCGGGGTAGAGGTAGACGGTCCCGATCACCCGGAAGGGCGGCACCTCGAGGGCGACGTCGTAGGGCACCTTGTGGACCCGGTGGGCGGCCTTCTCCTCCTCGGTCAGGGGCGGCAGCGTCCCCTCGCCGGCGAGGACGATGATCAGGTCATAGGGGTCGACGAGCCGCAGGCCGGAGACCGGCGTGATCGGCTCCGAGCCGTCGATCGGTGCCCATCGGACGTCGTGGATCGGGATCGGCTGGCGCCGGTTCAGGGCATCCGAGAGCCGTCCCTCGATCTCCATGTACCCGACCAGGCGCCATTCCTCGGTCAGGCCGTCGAAGGCGACCGGGCCGCGTCGGCCGGCGCTGGCCTCAGGCGGGGCCCCGGCTGGCCTCGGCTCGTCCTTGCGTCCGCGCCCGAAGCCGAATGGCACCCGGTCACTCCTCCTCGGCCGCGCCGGAGTGCTCGCGGATGACGTCGACGACGGCGGCGTCGGCGAGCGTCGTCGTGTCGCCCAGGACCCGGCCCTCGGCGATGTCGCGCAGCAGGCGGCGCATGATCTTGCCCGAGCGCGTCTTGGGCAGGTCCGGGACGAACATCAGGTACTTCGGGCGGGCGATCGGGCCGATGACGTAGGCGACGTGCTCGCGCAGCTGGAGGGCGAGCGCGTCCGACGGCTCCTGGCCGGCCTTGAGGATGACGAAGGCGAAGATCGCCTGGCCGGTCACCTCGTCGCTCTTGCCCACGACCGCCGCCTCGGCCACCGAGCGGTGGTCGACGAGCGCCGATTCGACCTCGATCGTGCTGATCCGGTGGCCGGCCACGTTCATCACGTCGTCGACCCGCCCGAGCAGCCAGAGGTAGCCGTCCTCGTCGCGCTTCGCCCCGTCGCCGGCGAAGTACATCCCCGGGAACCGGCTCCAGTACGTCTGGCGATAGCGCTCCGGATCCCCGTGGATGCCGCGCAGCATCGCCGGCCAGGGACGGGTCAGGACGAGATACCCGCCCCCGCCCCGGGGGACGGAGCGACCCTCCGCGTCGACGACGTCGGCCGCGATGCCGGGGAACGGGAACGTGGCACTGCCCGGCTTCGTCGTCGTCACGCCCGGCAGGGGGGTGATCAGGATCATCCCGGTCTCGGTCTGCCACCAGGTGTCGACGATCGGCGCCTTCCCGCCGCCGATGTACGTGTGGTACCAGAGCCAGGCCTCGGGGTTGATCGGCTCGCCGACCGTGCCCAGCAATCGCAGCGAGGAGAGGTCATGCTTCGCGGGTTGCGACCCGCCCTGCTTCCTGCACCCCCGGACACGGTCGAGCGCGCAGA
>CAYMBB010000130.1:1483-7184 GCA_964388515.1 uncultured Anaerolineaceae bacterium | reverse complement strand
GGCCGGTAGCCGGGGTCGGGGGGTAGGGGCCGGGATGGACGGCGCTCGGGGCGGTCCGGGCGGTCTTGGAGCGCGCGGCCGGGGGGACGGTGGGCGGTGGCGGGTGAGCGTCGGGTGTCGTGGGGGAATCGGACCGCGCGCTGTCGGGTCCGGCGTTCCGGCCCGGCTTCCGAGCGTGGCGCCCGAGCCGGGCGTGTCGCGCCTTCCGCCTCCGGGCACATTCCGGCCAGCGCGCGGATACTGCTCCCGATGACCCGCATCCTGCTCCTCATCCCGTCGCGCACGTACCGCACGAAGGACTTCATCGAGGCGGCGCGCGCGCTCGAGGTCGAGGTCGTCGTGGGTGGCGAGCGCTCATCGCCCCTGGCCGCCGGTTCGCCCGGTCACTTCCTCCAACTCGACCTCGACGACGCCGAGGCCGGCCGCGGCTCGATCGAGGAGTTCGCCCGCCGTCATCCGCTCGACGCGATCGTCCCGGTCGACGACGGCTCGACCCTCGTCGCCGCGGCCGGGGCCGCCGCCCTCGGCCTGCCCCACAACCGGTTCGAGGCGGTCGCGGCGAGCCGGGACAAGGCACGCCTCCGGGAGCTCCTTGCGGCGGCCGGGCTGAACACGCCCCGCTTCCGGGTCTGGTCGGCGGACAGCGACCCCGAGGAGGTCCCGAGCGCCACGTTCCCGGTCGTCGTCAAGCCGGTCGACCTCTCGGGCAGCCGGGGCGTGATCCGGGCCGACGACCCGGACGGGCTGGCCGCCGCCTTCGCCCGGGTCGCCTCGATCGTCCGCTCGCCCGACGTCTGCCCGCCCGGCGCTGAACCGCAGCGGATCATCGTCGAGGACTTCATCCCGGGCGTGGAGGTCGCGGTCGAGGGCCTGCTCCGCGCCGGCCACCTCGAGATCCTCGCGATCTTCGACAAGCCCGACCCGCTCGACGGCCCGTTCTTCGAGGAGACGATCTACGTCACGCCTTCGCGCCTCCCGGCCGAGAGCCAGGCGCTCATCCGCGAGACGACCGCCGCGGCGACGCGGGCGATCGGCCTGACCGAGGGGCCGATCCACGCCGAGCTGCGCCTGAACGGGCGCGGCGCCTGGGTGCTCGAGGTCGCGGCTCGCTCGATCGGCGGGCTGTGCGCCCGGACGCTCCGCTTCGGGGCTGGCGTCCCGCTCGAGGAGCTGATCATCCGCCATGCGGCGCGCTTGCCGCTCCCGTCGCTCGAGCGCGAGCGGGCCGCGGCCGGGGTGATGATGCTGCCGATCCCCCGCTTGGGGACGCTGCGCGCGGTCCGCGGCCAGGAGGCCGTGCGGGCCGTGCCCGGGATCGAGGGCCTGACGATCACGATCCCGGTCGGCGGCCCGGTCGTCCCGCTCCCGGAGGGAGACCGCTACCTCGGCTTCATGTTCGCCCGGGCCGACGAGCCAGCCGAGGTCGAGGCCGCCCTGCGCGAGGCGCATCGGCGGCTCGAGGTCGTGATCGAGTAGTCCGCGGCGGGGTCGGCCTCCGGCCCGGAACCCCCCGGTCGCTCCCCGGCGGGTGGGCGGTATACTGCTCGGGCTCTACCTGTCGCTCATCGCCGCGCGCCCCGCGATTCACCGCCCCGGCCCGCCGCGCCACCACGAAGGACCCTCGTCTCTGATGCTGGACCGCCTCCTCGGCCTGTTCTCCCGCGACATCGGGATCGACCTCGGGACCGCCAACACGCTCGTCTGGGTCCGCAGTCGCGGCATCGTGATGAGCGAACCGAGCGTCGTCGCAATCGAGGCGAAGACGAAGAAGGTCCTCGCCATCGGCGCCGAGGCGAAGCGGATGGTCGGCCGGACGCCGGCCAACATCATCGCCGTCCGCCCCCTCCGGGACGGGGTGATCAGCGACTTCGACGTCACCGAGCAGATGATCAAGTACTTCGTCACCCGGGTCCACGACCGGATCGGGCTGATCCCCCGGCCGCGGATGCTGCTGGGCATCCCGTCGGGCGTGACCGAGGTGGAGAAGCGCGCCGTGCGCGACGCGGCCCTGAACGCCGGTGCCCGCTGGGCGCGCCTGATCGAGGAGCCGATGGCGGCCGCGATCGGGGCGGGCCTGCCGGTCAGCGAGCCGTCGGGCAGCCTGATCGTCGACATCGGCGGCGGCACGACCGAGGTCGCGGTGATCAGCCTGGGCGGGATCGTCGTCAGCCGGAGCATCCGGATCGGCGGCGACGAGATGGACCAGGACATCGTGTCGTTCGCCCGTCGCGAGTACAACCTCTTTCTCGGCGAGCGGACCGCGGAGGACATCAAGATCGCGATCGCCTCGGCCTACCCGGGCGAGTGGGACGCCCAGCGGGTGACGCTCCGCGGCCGCGACCTCCTGACCGGCCTGCCGCGCAGCGTCGAGGTCGGCGCCGAGCAGATCCGCGAGGCGATCGAGCCGTCCGTCCAGCAGATCGTCGACACGATCAAGGACACGATCGAGGAGACGCCGCCCGAGCTGGTGGCCGACATCATGGACCAGGGGATCGTCCTCGCCGGCGGCGGCGCCCTCCTGGCCGGCCTCGACCGGCGCGTCGCCGAGGCGACCCAGATGCCGGTCCACGTGGCCGACGATCCGCTGACCTGCGTCGCCCGCGGGACGGGGGTCGTCCTCGAGGAGCTCGATGCGATGTCCCGGGTCCTCGTCGCCGACACGTACTCGCGCCCGCCGCGCTAGGTCGGGAGCCCGCAGGTGGCCTCCGGGATCGGTCCGATCGGCGGCTTCCTGGGCACCCGCCGTGCCCGCCGGCGGGGGGCGGCCTATGCCTTCCTGCTCGGGCTCTCGATCGTCCTGATGGTTTTCTCCTCGAGCGCGCCGATCCTCGAGCTCCAGAAGGGGATCGGGTTCGCCTTCCGCCCGCTCCAGTCGGCCCTCACCGGCCTCGCCCGCGAGGTGGGCTCGATCGCGGGGGCGGTGACCGAGATCGACCAGCTGCGCCGGACGAACGAGGCGCTCCGGCTCGACAACCAGCGCCTGGCGACCGAGAACGCGCGCCTGGCCGAGATCAGGCGTGAGAACGACCTCCTGACCGCCCTCCTTCAGGTCCAGGGCGGGATCGACTACCGGACCGTGGCCGCCTCGGTGATCGGGCGCGAGTCGTCGGAGTTCCGGCGGGTCGTCTCGATCGACGTCGGCACGGACCGGGGGCTGAAGGTTGGCGACGTGGTCATCGCCGCCGGCGGGGCGCTGGCCGGCCGGGTGATCGAGGTCGGGGCGAACTTCGCCAACGTGCTGCTGATCAACGACACGAGCTCGACGGTGATCGGCCAGGTCCAGTCGAGCGCCGCGACCGGCGAGGTGATCGGCCAGCTGGGCGGCGTCCTGATCATGCAGAACATCGACTCGACCGAGCGGATCAGGATCGGCGAGGAGGTCGTGACGGCCGGCATCGAGCTCGGCAACGGGGTTCGCTCGCTCTACCCCAAGGGCCTCCTGATCGGCCAGATCGTCGACGTCACGCGCGACGCGAACGCCGTCGTCCAGACCGCCTACCTCCAGCCGGCGGTCGAGCTCGACAAGCTCGAGTACGTCCTCGTGATCACCGACTACCAGGGCGGCCTGCCCGACCCGGCTCGGCAGCCGACGGACGTGACGAACCCGGACGGCACGCTCCCGGACACCGAGCAGCCGTTCGTGACGCCAGGACCAGGCGGCCAGGTGGCTCCGTTGGGGCCGGCGGCGACGCCGCTCGTCCTGCCCACCCCGACGACCGCCCCGTGACCGAGGCCGGACGGACGGGGGGCGGTGGGCGGCGCGACACCAACCGGCTGGTAGGCTAGGGCGCGATGAAGGGGATCGTGCTCGCCGGCGGGACCGCGACCCGTCTCCACCCGCTCACGATCGTGACCAACAAGCACCTCCTGCCGATCTACGACCGGCCGATGATCTATTACCCGATCGAGACCCTGGCCGGGATGGGGATCCGCGAGGTGATGGTCGTCGTCGGCGGCAAGAGCGTCGGCGACGTGGTCGAGCTGCTCGCCGACGGCGCCCACTTCGGGCTCGACCTGACCTACCGCTACCAGCGCGGCGCGCTCGGGATTGCCCACGCGATCGGCCTTGCCCGTGACTTCGTCGGTGACGAGCCGTTCTGCTGCGTCCTCGGCGACAACATCCTCCGTGGCCCGGCCCTCGACGGGGTCGCCCGCGAGTTCGAGGCCGGGCCGTGGGGCGCGGGCACGCTCCTCTACCGCGTGCCGGACCCGGAGCGGTTCGGGGTCGCCGAGCTCGATGCGGAGGGCAACGTGATCGGCTTCGAGGAGAAGCCGGCCCGCCCGAAGAGCGACCTGATCCCGATCGGGGTCTACTTCCTGCGCCCCGAGGCGTTCGACGTGATCGACCGGCTCGCCCCCTCCGGGCGCGGCGAGTTCGAGATCACCGACGTCCTCAACCACTACATCCCGGGCCGGCGCCTGTTCACCCGGATCTACGACGGCCACTGGGCCGATGCGGGCAGGGTCGCCTCCCTCCGGCGGGCGGCCGGGCTGGGCCGGGACGACGCCGGGCACGGGCGGCTCCGCCCGCCCGCCCAGCGTCCGGCCCAGGGAGCGCGGGGGCGGCCGCCGGCCGCGGCGCCGGCCCCGCTCGGGGTGCGGCCGCCGTTCGCGGCCTCGACCAGCCGGCCGTCGACGCCCTGCCGCCGGCGCCGCATTTGCTCGTCACCGGCGGGGCCGGCTTCATCGGCTCGTGCTTCGTCCGGGAGGTCCTCGCCCGGGGCGACGGGACCCGGATCACCGTCCTCGACAAGCTGACCTACGCCGGCGTGCGGACGAACCTCGCCCCGGTCGAGGCCGACCCGGCCCAGGCCGCCCGCTTCCGATTCGTCCGGGGCGACATCGCCGACCCGGCGGTCGTCGACCCGCTCGTCGAGGAGGCGGACGCGGTCGTCAACTTCGCCGCCGAGTCGCACGTCGACCGCTCGATCCTCGACCCCGAGGCGTTCCTGCGGACCGGCGTCATCGGTGTCCACGTCCTGCTCGAGGCATGCCGGCGAGAGGCCGAACGGGTTGCCGCCGGCAGTCGGCTGGGGCCGCGCCGCCGGCCCCGCCCTGCGCCCCGCTTCCTCCAGGTCTCGACCGACGAGGTCTACGGCTCGGTCCCGGTCGGCCGGTCGGACGAGGAGGACCGGCTCGACCCGCGCTCCCCGTACGCCGCGGCGAAGGCGGCCGGCGAGCTCCTCGTCCGGAGCTACGTCGTGACCTACGGGCTCGACGCCCTGATCACCCGCGGTTCGAACACGTACGGCCCGTACCAGCACCCCGAGAAGCTGATCCCGCTGTTCATCACCAACGCCCTCGACGACCAGCCCCTGCCGCTCTATGGCGACGGTCTCCAGCGCCGCGACTGGCTGTACGTCACCGACCACGCCGGCGCGATCGAGCACGTCCTCCGCTTCGGGGCAAGCGGCGAGACGTACAACATCCCGGGCGCGACGGAGCTTGCCAACCGCGAGGTCGTGGCGGCGCTCCTCGCCCGCCTGGGCAAGCCCTGGTCGCTGGTCCGGCGGGTCGAGGACCGGCCCGGCCACGACCGGCGCTACGCGATGGACGGCACGAAGCTCGCCCGGCTTGGCTGGCGGAACCGGGTCCCGTTCGAGGACGGACTGACTGTCACCGTCGACTGGTTCCGGGCCCACGAGCCCTGGTGGCGCTCGATCAGGACCGGCGACTGGGACGCCTACTACGAGCGCCAGTA
>CAYMBB010000130.1:0-1383 GCA_964388515.1 uncultured Anaerolineaceae bacterium | reverse complement strand
TAGGTGCGGGTCGCCGTGACCGGGGCCGGCGGGCGACTCGGGCGGGCGCTCGTCGAGGCCCTGGGCGAGGCGCCGTTCACCGGCCTCTCGGGGCCGCTGGCCTGGACGCGGGCGGCGTTCGACCTCGACCACCCCGAGGCGATCGGCGCGCTCCTCGAGCGCGACCGGCCGGAGGTCGTCGTCCACGCCGCCGCCTGGACCGATGTCGACGGCTGTGCCCGCGAACCGGAGCTGGCGATGCGCCGGAACGCCGCGGCGACCGGCCTGCTGGCCGAGGCCTGCGTCGCGCGGGGCGTCGACCTCGTCCTGGTCTCGACCAACGAGGTCTTCGACGGCCGTCGGACCGACGGCCTGGGCTACCGACCCGACGACGAGCCGGCGCCGCCGAACCCGTACGGGCGGAGCAAGCTCGCCGGCGAGGAGGCCGCCCGGCGCGCCTGGGCGGGCCTGGCCGGGCGGGCCCAGCTGGCGATCGTCCGGACCGCCTGGCTGTTCGGCCCCGGCGCCCCGGACTTCCCGTCGAAGATTCTCGCCGCGGCCGAGCGGGCAGGGGCGGCGGGCGTGCCGCTCCGGGTCGTGGCCGACGAGTGGGGGAACCCGACCTACGTCCTCGACCTGGCCGAGGCGATCGTCGAGCTCCTCGGCTCCGGCGACTTCGCCGGCACGCACCACGTCGTGAACGGGCTCTTCGCCAGCCGGGCGGACTGGGCGCGCGACGTCGTCGCCCGGGCCGGGCTCGCGGTCGAGGTCGTCGACGTCCCGGCCGCGGGCTGGCCGCGGCCGTCGCGGGCGCCGCGCTGGGGCGTCCTCGAGCCGACGCGGCTGCCGTCGGGCGAGCCGCTCCGGCCCTGGCCGGCGGCGATGGCCGACTACGCGCCGTACCTCCTGCGGGCCCGGGCGGCGAGCCGATGAGCGGGGTCGCGCAGCCGGGCGCACGGGCCGCCAGCGCTCGATGCCCGAGGGCAGGGATTCGATGAACCCGACGCCCGGTGGCCGCCCGTCGGGGCTCGAGCGAGCGCCATCCTCCCTGCCCGGCGTCCGGTTCGGGGCGATCGTCCGCCACGCCGATCGACGCGGCTCGTTGCGCGAGCTCTGGCGGGCGAGCGGCCAGCCGGCGCTCGACCGCTCGCTCACCGGCGCGCCGCGAGCGCAGTTCGTCCAGGCGAACCTGTCGACCTCGGCGGCGGGCGTCCTGCGCGGGCTCCACCTCCACCGCCGCCAGCTCGACTACTGGATCGTCGCCACTGGGCGGGCCTTCGTCGCCCTCGTCGACGTCCGGCCCCTGCTCGACGACAGCGGCCGGCGTCCCCTCGTCGAGACTCGCGAGCTGGCCGCGGACGAGACAGTCGTCATCCCGGCCGGGGTCGCCCACGGCTTCCCCGC
>CAYMBB010000129.1:0-7235 GCA_964388515.1 uncultured Anaerolineaceae bacterium | reverse complement strand
CGCCAACCCCCGACCCGGCCCCGTCCGCCGGCCGGACGAGCACCACCGAGCCGGCCAGCACCCCCACCCCGCCGATGCCCGTCCCGACGAGCGCGACCGGGCCGATCCCGCTCCCGCCCGACGTCCGCCCCTCGCTGACCCGGGCTCGTGACGACGCCGACTCGCTCGTCCGCGACCGGTGCGGGCTGAGCCTGAGCGGGAGCAACCCGCCGGCCTGCGTCTACGGCCAGAAGGACGGGGCGATCACCGTCGCCCTCGTCGGCGACTCGCACGCCGAGCAGTGGTTCCCGGCCCTCGAGCACCTGGCCAGGGAGCGCGGCTGGCGCCTCCTCCCGTTCACGAAGTACTCGTGCCCGTTCGTCGACCTGCCGCTCTTCTCGCCGTACCTCGGGCGAGAGTACACCGAGTGCGAGGCGTGGCGACCGCGCGTCGTCGCCGCCCTCCAGGCTGCCCAGCCCGACCTCGTGATCGTGGCCTCGGTCCGCTGGTTCCCGCCGATCGTCCCCGGCGACACCGACCGGACCCGCCAGGGCCAGGCGATGGCCCGGCTCGTGGCCCAGCTCCCTGGCCAGGTCGCTTTCCTCGTCGACACGCCCATCTCGACGTTCGACGTCCCGGCCTGCCTGTCGCGCCACCTGCGCGACATCACCGCCTGCGAGACGGACCGCCAGACCGCCCTGGGCCGGGGGCCCGGCGTGCGCGAGCGGGTCGCCGCGCGCCTGACCGGGGCGACGGTCGTCGACCTGTCTGACGTGCTCTGCCCGGGCAGCTCGTGCCCGGTCGTCATCGATCGGATGATCGTCTACCGCGACGACAACCACCTGACCGCGACGTTCGTGGCCTCGCTGGCCGACGTGCTCGGGGATCGGCTGCCGCCGATCAGTGCACCCGGCACGGCCGACTCGGGTCCCTGACCGAGACGTTCTTGCGGCCTTTCGGCGCCGGCCGGAGCGCCACCTCCGATGCCGGTGCCCGGCTCGATCGGCTCAGGCGTCAGGGACGCGCATCTCGAGCGCGAGGGCGACGGCCGCCTCGGTCGTCAGGGCGCGACCCTCGGCCCGCAGCCGGACGACCTCGTCGGGCGCGAGATCCCCGGTCGGCAGCCTGGAGCGGTTCATGACCGCGTTGGCGAAGCCCGCCAGGCCGGTCCCCGTCTCGTCCTGGAGCGTCCGGGCCGCCCCCTCGAGCCGAAGCGAGCGCGGGACGTCGCCGATGCCGGCCGCAAGCTCGGCGAAGTCGTCGAGGACGAGGACGATCCCGGTCGTCTCGCGGTCGGCGACCATCGCCCGGAGCGCCTCGGCCAGGTGTGCGTAGGCCGCATCGAAGCGGCCGAGCTTCACCTCGGCCGTGCCGAGCATGTGCAGCGCCCAGCCGGCGATGAACGCGTTGCCCGTCCGGCGGGCCTTGTCGAGCGTCTCGGCCTGGACCTCGGCCGCGCGCTCCCAGTCGCCGCTGAAGTAGTGGACGGTCCCGATCTCCCACAGCGCGTTGACCAGGCCGCGCTCGTCGCCCAGCTCGCGGTAGATCGCCGCCGCCTCCTCGGCGGTGCGCAGCCCCTCGGCCAGGTCGCTCCGGGGCATGATGTATGTGAAGCCGAGGTTGTAGAGCTGGTCGGCGATCATCCGCCGGTCGCCGACCTGGCGGGCGAGGGCGAGCGCCTGCTGGTAGGCCTCGTTCGAGCGCTGCATGTCGCCCATCCAGTAGGCCAGCCCGCCCGCGGCATCGAAGGCCCGGGCACGGACGGCGGGGTCGACGTCGTCGGCCGGCAGGGCGAGGACCGCCGACGCCCGGGCCGCCCCTTCGACCAGGTAGGCCCGGCTCTGCCAGAAGCGCCATAGGGCGGCGACCAGACGCAGGCCGGTCGTCGCGTCGCCGGCTTCGATCGCGCGGCTGATCGCGGCCCGGAGATTGTCTTGCTCGTGCTGGACGAGGTCGAGCCAGGTCGCCCGGTCGGCACCGGTCAGGTTCGGGGCGGCCCGCTCGGCGAGGTCGGTGAAGTAGGCGGCGTGCCGGCGCCGGATCTCCTCGGCCTCCCCGCTCGCGGCGAGCTTCTCGGCGGCGAACTCGCGGATCGTCTCGAGCATGTCGAACCGGACATGGTCGTGCTCGTCGACGCGCCGGACGAGGCTCTGGTCGGCCAGGTCGGAGAGCCCGGCCAGGACGTCGACGGCTGCGTGACCGGTGGTCGGCGGGCCGCAGATCGCCTCGGCGGCCTCGAGGTCGAAGCCACCGACGAAGGTCGAGACGCGGGCGAACAGGCAGCGCCCGGTCTCGTCGAGCAGGTCGAAGCTCCAGGCGATCGCCCCGCGCAGGGTCTGCTGGCGGGCCGGCAGGTCGCGCGCGCCGCCGCCGCCGAGGAGAGCGAGGCGGCTCTCGAGCCGGGGGAGCATCGCCTGCGGGCTGAGCAGCTTCGTGCGCGCCGCGGCAAGCTCGATCGCCAGGGGCAGGCCGTCGAGGCGGGCGGTAATCTGGGCGACCGCCGGGGCGTTCTCGTTCGTGACCGCGAAGTCGGGCCGGGCGGCCATCGCCCGGGCGATGAACAGGGCGACCGCCTCGTACTGTGCGAGCGCCTCGAGCGGCGGCAGGTGGGCCGGGTCCGGGATCCCGAGCGGCGGGACCGGGTACTCCTGCTCGCCGTAGAGGCGGAGGACGGCCCGGCTGGTAACGACCACCCGCAACTCCGGGGCGGCCTTGAGCAGGTCGCTGACCAGGCCCGCGCCCTCGGTCACCTGCTCGAAGTTGTCGAGCACGAGCAGGAGCCGGCGCGGACGCAGGAAGTCCGCCAGCCGGTGCTCGACCGGCTCGCCGCCGACCTCCTGGACCCCGAGCACGCCGGCGATCGTGGGCGCCACGAGGGCCGGGTCGGTGATCGGTTCGAGGGGCACGAAGAAGACGCCGTCGGGGAAGGCCTCGATCGACTCGGCCGCGAGCTGCAGGGCGAGCCGGGTCTTGCCCGTCCCGCCCGGCCCGGTCAGGGTCAGCAGGCGCGCCGTTCCCAGCAGCCGGCGGGCGGCCTCCACCTCGCGCATCCGGCCGACGAAGCTGGTCGTCAGGACGGGCAGGTTGTTCGGCGTGGCGTCGAGCGTCCGAAGCGGCGGGAAGTGGTCGACGAGCCCGCTGATCACGAGCTGGGCGAGGCGCTCGGAGCGGGAGAGGTCCTTGAGCCGGTGCTCGCCCAGGTCGCGGAGGGTCACCCCTGCCGGCAGAGCGCCTTCGACGAGGCCGCGGGTCGTTTCCGACACGACGACCTGGCCGCCGTGGCCGGCCGCGGTGATCCGCGCGGCGCGGTGGACGTCGAGCCCGACGTAGTCCGAGTCCGGGGCGAGGACGCCTTCGCCCGTGTGGAGGCCCATCCTGACCCGGAGGTCCACCCCGTCGGGCCAGCGCTCCGCGGCCAGCCCGCGTTGGGCGGCGGCCGCCGCCGCAACCGCGGCCGGGGCGCTGCGGAAGACGACGAAGAAAGCGTCGCCCTCGGTCTTCACCTCGACCCCGCCGGCCGCCTCGAGCGCCCGGCGGATGTGGCGCTGGTGGCGGGCGAGGATGTCCGCATAGTCGGCCGTACCGAGTCGCTCGAGGAGCTTCGTCGAGCCCTCGATGTCGGTGAACAGGAACGTCACCGTTCCGGTCGGGAGTGCCTGGGTCGGGGAGGCCTGGCCGGGGGACATCGATCAGTACCTCGGGACGCGCTCGAACGCCGCGATCGTGGACCACCGGGAGCGGCGCGTCAACAGGCCAGCGGGCGCATTTGCGGCGGTGGCGGGCTTGCGGTGATCGCGGACTCGGGCTCCCGGGCCGTCCGGACGAGCTCCGGCCGCACGGCCCTCGGCTCCGTGGGTCGGCCCTCGGCTCCGGACCGCCGGGCCGCCGTCCGACCCCGAACCTTCGTCAATGCCCGGGTCCAGGGCACTATCCAGCTCGGGCTCTGGCAACCCCGCCCCGAATCCCATTCAGGCCCGGGCACGCTCGGCCAAGCCTCGTCAATGTCGGCCACGGCGAGCAATAGCGAAAGTCGGAGGCCGCCTCCGGGGCGACCAGGCTGGCGGGCCGGGTCGGGCCTCTACGTAGTGCCCGACACCGAGGCATTGACGAGGAAGCCGGCCGGTTTGCAGTCAGGCCGCCCGACTCGGCCGAGCACCCAGTCAGGCCGCCCGACTCGGCCGAGCACCCGACCCTGTCGGCCGCCCAACCAGGCCGATCGGCCGACCCGGCCCTCCGATCGACCGACCCGGCCGGCCACCCGACCCTCCCGGCCGCGCGGCCCGACGAGCGGCCTCGCGCCACACCCGGCGCGACATCGACGAGGAACCGAGCCCCGCTGCCGGGCCGGCGAGCCACCTGCGAACGGCACGCGTGTCATGGATCGCCTCGATCAGCGCCTCGCCGGCTTCGCCCGAGGTCCGATCGACGAGCGCCTCGAGGGCGCGGAGCTGATCGCCGAGGGCGCGCCTGACCGCGACCGCCCGCTCGGGGTGCTGGCGGACGAGGCCGGGCAGATCGTCCAGGGTCTCGCGGTAGGCCCGGGCGGCGGCCGCGGCTGCGCCCCCGTCGCCGTCGCGAACCGCGTCCTTCACCTCGGCCACGCGCCGAGCCAGGCGGGCCAGCTGGGCATCGATCCGCGAAGGGGTCGCCCCACCGGGCAGGAGCGCCGTCTCGAGCGCCAGGCGAGCGCCGAAGAGCGGCCGGCCGGGACTCGTCTGAGCGGCCATCGTCACGCTCGTGGTCATGACCGCGAGCGCGGCGGCGAGGGCGAGCACCCGCCAGCGCCAGGAGGCGCGGAAACGAGTCGCGAAGGCCGTCCACCGACCCGGCGCGGCCTGCGGCTCCGAGGCAACCGCGGGCATGCACTCGACGGCCGCGGCGCGAAAGGCGGAGACGACCCGGCCTTCGACCCGGGCGACGGTCCCTGGCGGCGGATCGAAGCCGGACCTGATCCGGTCGCGGACCCCGCGGCCGAAGGCTTCGAGCTCGGACGACTCGTCCGGATCGGCGGAGTTGCAGACGCGCCGGATCATCGCCCGCCACCGCCCTCGAGAGCCGCCAGCTCACGCCGGAGCGCGGCCAGGGCCCGGGCCTGGAGACCGCGCACCGTCGCCTCGCCGCGGCCCATCAGGCGACCGGTCTCGCGCGCCGAGAGGTCGGCGAAGAACCGGTAGCCGAGGACCTCACGCTGGTCCGGCGTGAGCCGGGCGATCGCGGCCAGGAGCGCCGACCGGTCGGCCAGGCCGCCCGTTTCATCATCGATCGCGGGTTCGGCGCCAGCGTGGGCGAGCTCGTCCAGGTCGAGGGCGTCGCGGCGCGTCCGCTCGTGATCGATCACCACGTTCCGGGCGATCCGGAAGAGCCATGCGCCGAACGGCAGGCCCCGCTCCTCGTAGCGCGGCAACGCCTCGATCGCGCGCAGGAACGTCTGCTGCATCAGGTCCTCCGCGTCCGCCGGACGCCGGACGCGAAACAGGCAGAACCGATAGACCCGATCCGCGTAGCGGCGATAGAGCTCGGTGAAGCCAGCCTCGTCGCCCCGCCGGGCAGTTGCCACGAGCACGGCGATGTCGGGCTCGACCGTCTGGCCGCGGAAGGCGGCGCGGAGGGCGGCCGGCCCGCGCACGGCGCCGCGGAGGGCGACTGCTTCGCTCCGGGTCGCGGCTCGGAGCCCGGTCGCCAGAGAATCGAGCACCCGACCGCCGAGGGTCTGGCCTCCGGCGGTCGGGCTCGCGAGCATCTCGGTCGGCTCGATCAGCTTGTCGGTCAGCTCCTGGCGAACATCCCTGAGGCGGACATCGGTCCGTCGACGAACCGGAGGGCAAGCTTGTCGCCGGCCTTGAGCGCCGCCTCGATCGCCCGCGCCTGGGACCGGCTGAGGCGGAAGCTGAAGGCGAGCTTGCCGCTGGCGGCGGTGACCGTCCGGTGCCGGGTGACGATCGTCCGGGTCGGGGTCTTGCCCTGGGCGACGAGTGCGACCGAGACCTTGTCGCCCTTCTTCAGGCCGGAGAGGCTGACGTAGAGGGCGCCGGAGTTGTAGGTCGAGGCGACCGTCAGCCGGGCGCTGTCGTGCGCCTTGCCGGCCGTGAACGTCGTCTTCCAGTGATGGCTGGCCGGGGTCGTGACCTTCTTCGCCGGAGTGGTGACCTTCGGGGCGGGCGACGGCGACGGCGACGGGCTGGCCGCGAAGACGGCCTGCGACCCGACGAGCGACAGGGCGAAGGCGAGGGCGCCGACGGTGGCGAGCTTGCGCATCGAATTCCTCCATGGTGGTCCGGGTCCGGACGGCCCCGCCGTACCGGTTCACCGCGCTGACGGCGATGACACCAGGAGGAACGCAACCACGGCCTCGAGTGTGGGGCTCTGTCGGCCAATCTCCGGGTGCAGTTCGGTGATGATTCCGCAACCGACCGGGGTGGGCCAGGTTGGTGCTCCGCTGGCCGGCACCGCGTCGCTGGCCGGGCGAACCGCCCACGCGCCGAGAAACAGGACCGACCGGGAAGCTGGACCGACCGGTCGCTGCCGCCGCGGTGCCCTTCGGGCCGCCAAACAGGCGTCGTTCGGCACTCGCGTGCCCGTCCGTCGCGCCGTTCAATCGCGGCGGAAGGAGCAAGTCGATGAGCGGGACACTCGTGGTCCAGGAACGCCCCGAGGAGTCAACCGAGCCCGGGCAGGCGACCGAGGCCACCGACACCACCAGGGCGAGCAAGGTCGTCGAGCCAATCGAGGAGAACCTGATCCTCGGCCGTCCGATCGAGGATCGGAGCTTCGAGGCCGTCGAGGCCAGCCTCGGCGCGCTGACCGGGATCGCTGTCGGCGCGGCGGTCGGCGGGCCGGTGGGCGCCGCCGTGGGTGGGATCGTGGGCGTCGCGGCCGGCGTCGCGGCCGGTGAAGCGGTGGAGCGCAAGGTCGGGCGGGCCGCCGAGACGACCTGCGCCGTCGACGAGGAACCGACGGAGCCCGGCCTTCGCAGCGGCAGGTGAAGCGCGGGCGCGACAGGCGGCCCGGTGGGTAGGGCGCGAGCGCGACAGGAAGCCGGCATCGGCACCCAGATCACGCGCCGGATCGGCGCCGGCCGGATCGACGGCGATCAGGTCAGGCCTTGCCCCGCGGGCGCCCCGCCAGGCAACCCGGCAGGCCTTGACGAGCCGGGCTCAATGCTAGAATGTGGCCCTCCCGAGCGGGAGTAACTCAGTTGGCAGAGTGTCTGCTTCCCAAGCAGAATGTCGCGGGTTCGAGTCCCGTCTCCCGCTCCA
>CAYMBB010000128.1:5504-7246 GCA_964388515.1 uncultured Anaerolineaceae bacterium | reverse complement strand
CTACGCCGTCGCCGCCGCGTCGCTCCTCCCGCCGGTCGTCGATCGGGTCCCCGGGATCGCTCGCTTCGACCCCTTCAACCCTTCGATCTCGCAGGGCGACCATCTCGCGCTCGAACCCGGGCAGGGCGGATCGCTCGGCGTCTGGATCGTTCCGTCCGCCTTCACGAGCGTACCGGCGCTCGGCTGGATGGTCGTGAGCCCGGACGATCCTGCGGGTCCGGCCCAGGCCGAGACGATCCCTGCTGTCATCCCGTCCGCGGGACCGTGACCGTCGCCTATCGCACGGTGACCGTCAGGGCTGAGCGATTGACTCCACCGGCCGTGTCCCGGGCGGCGATGATAATCGAGGCGGGACCGGCGCCAGCGGCGACCGTGAGCGTGGCCACGTAGCTGCCCTTCGGGCCGCCCGGCGGCCGCTTCGCGGTCACCTTCACCGGCGCCAGCCCGGCCTGGGTGAAGGTGACCGTCGGCACGGTCCGGAGCGGCTCGACCGAGCGGATCGTGAGGGTCAGCGTCTGGCCGGCGACAGGGGCCGAGGGCAAGGTCGTGACCAGGAACGCATCGACCACGATCGGCCGGCGCAGCTCGCTCGTACCAAGCGGGCTCGTCACCATCAGGACCGCCACGTAGCGCCCGGCCGGCACGAACGCCCGATGACCGTCGCGGCCGTCCCACGTCCAGGCCACGCTCCCCGCTCCCTTCGTCCGCCCGGTCCACGCGTTCCGGACCACCCGACCAGACGCGTCCTCGATCCGCAAACTCGTCGCCGCCCTCCGGGTGAGGGTGAACGAGACGCTCGCCTTCGCCGCCAGCGCGTCCCCGTCGCCGGGCAGAAAGGCCGGGCGATCCCAGCGCAGGGATCCGGCCGTCCGGTCGAGCGTGAGCGGGGCGCGCCGGACGACCCGGTTGCCGGCCGCGTCATCGAGCTCGACCTCGACCGCGTAGCGCCCGTCGGGCAGCCACCGGCCGGCCCCGTCGCGGCCATCCCAGGCGACCGTCGCGTCCGTGTCGCTGGCCTGGGCCCAGCGCCGGATGAGCGTCGTTCCGCGCAGGACCCGGACCCAGCCCCGGACCCGCTCATCGCTCGTCCAGGTGATCGTCGCCCGCTCGTCGACGCCGTCCCGGTTCGGCGAGATCGCCCCCGGCGTGACCGTCAGCCCGATCAGCGACGGGCGCACGTCGACCACGACGTCCCAGCTCGCCAGCGGCCCGTTGCCCGCCCAGTCGTGGTTGCGCAGGGCCAGTCGGTAGACGCCGTCGGGCACGAGCGAGCCGTCGTCCGCTCGGCCGTCCCAGGCCACCTTCGCGCTCGCGCCGGCCCCCACGATCGTGCGGACCGGGGCTCCGGCGACCCCATCGACGAGCGGCGCGACGGTGACCGTCCAGCGCTTCGCGCCGGTCGCGGAGCCGGTGACCGTGAGCGTGTCCAGCCGCCCGTCGCCGTTGGGCGAGATCCGCCGGGCGCTGATCGAGACGGGGCCGCTGGTCGGGGCGACCGTGTCGATCGTGACCCCGTACGCGGCCAGCTGGGCGGCCGTCGCCGGGCGGGCCGAGGGGGCCGCGTACGTCACGCCGCCGGCCGAGCCGACGAGCTGGAGCAGGTACGTCCCGTCGGGCAGGACGGCGCCGCCGACCCGCCCGTCCCAGTCGAAGGAGTGCGCGCCGGCCGCCCGCTCGGCGAGCGGCTTGCTGCCCAGGAGCGTCCCGTCGGGGCGGTAGACGTTCAGGGTCAGCGAGTCGAA
>CAYMBB010000128.1:3494-5404 GCA_964388515.1 uncultured Anaerolineaceae bacterium | reverse complement strand
GCCGAAACCGGATTCCACTCGACGATCGGCTCGACGACCTCGTACCAGGTGTAGCCGCCGGCGCTCACCGGCCCGTCCGTGATCGCGACGAGGGTGCCGGCCCGGAGCGTGTCGCGCCGGACGGCGCTCGTCGAGGGGCTCGTCCGGACGCTCAGGCCATCGACGAGCACCCGGCCGAAACCGCCGACGGCCAGCGCCGGCGCCGTGCCGGCGGTCGTCACGACGTCCCAGGCGCCCACGTTCCCCTTGCCGTCTGTCGCCCGGGCGCGGAAGGCATAGGCCTGCCCGTCGCGCCCGAGCCAGATGTCGGCCCCCGCCGTCGTCCCGGTCAGCCAGGTCGTCCAGGGGCCGCCGTCGACCGAGACCTGGACGTCGTAGCTGGCGACCCCGTTGTAGTCGTCGCGGGCCGTCCAGTCGACCAGGAAGCCCTCGTCGCGCTGGTCGCCGGCGAAGGCGCGGATCCCCGCCTCAGGCGGCGTCGTGTCGCGCAGGAACTTGTCGGCCAGGGCGGTCCACGCCTCCCGGCGGGCGCCATCGTAGCCGAGCGCCCAGATCCCGACCCCGCGCAGCCCGTTCCGGTTGACGAGGTCGTACTTCAGGCGCAGCGCCCGGTCGTCGTCGAAGTAGACCTGGCGCCAGGTCGTGACGCAGCCCGACGCGGTCGCGCAGTTCGTGCGCTGGTAGGGGAACCAGGCGACCTGCTCGCGGTCGTCCCACCGCGCCCCCTGGTGGGCCGCCGCCGCCTCCAGGGCCTGGGCGTAGGGCACCGCGACCGAGGGGCCGAACTGGGCGCCGGTCTGCGTCCTGGCATTGAGCGCGTCCGACACGGTCGACCAGGCCCGCCCGTACCAGGGCACGCCGAGGATGATCTTCGCGGCCGGGACGACGTCGAGGTAGGCGAGGACGGTCTCGGCCAGGTCGTAGGCCGGGCCGGCGAGCGGGGCGATCGAGCCCGCAATCGGCGAGGCGGCGGTCCGGTAGTCGTAGCCCATGACGAAGACCGCGTCGGCGGCGCCCGGTGCGGTCAGCCGCTCGACCGGGTAGTTGCCCACTCGGCCGAGGGTGTCGAACGTCAGCTGGTAGCCGGGCGCGATCGCGTCGAGCTCGGCCCGGATCGCGCGGACGAGGGCCACGAAGTCGTCCTCGTGGCCGGCGACGAGCGGCTCGAGGTCGACGTTGATTCCGTCGGCGCCCCGGTCGCGGACCGCGGCCGCGGCCTGGCGGGCGAGGTTGGCCCGCGCCGCCGGGTCGCCGAGCAGGGCGGCCTGGACCGCCGCCTGCGCGGTCGTCCAGGCGAAGATCGAGAGGGTGAGGACGACGCGGGTCCCCTTCCGGTGGGCGGCGTTGATGACCTCGGTCAGCTGCGAGCTCGTCCAGCCTGCCCAGCCGGTCGTGACGCTGCCGTCCGGGTTCCGCTTCAGGAGGTCGCCGTCGCGGCTGACCCCGACGCTGAAGTAGGCGATCGTCGACAGGAGGCCGTAGTCGAGGCTGGTCGACGGGTCGGCGAGCTTCCACCAGGGGAGGAAGCCGAAAACCTGGCGCCGGAGGCCGGCCACGCCGCTGAGCGAGATCGGGGCGCCGGCCGGCGAGGTCGCGATCGTGCCCCGGGCGGGGCCGGCCGATGAGGTCCGCACGGGTGTCCGGACGGGCGTCGCCGCCGGCGGCGGCGCGACCGGGCTGGCCGTCGACAGGCTGCCCTGGGGCTCGGCGGCCATCTGGCGTCCGGTCGACGCACCGGCCGGCAGGGCCCGGGGCGAGCCGCCGGCCACCGCCCAGGCGTCGTCGGGCCGAGGCACGAAGGGGACACTGACGCGGGCGCCGGGGGTGAACGAGATCGGGTCCGCGGTGTGGGCGAGCGCCTCCTCGTACTGGATCGTCGGCTGGAGGCCGGCGTCGGGTCCTGCAGCCGC
>CAYMBB010000128.1:0-3394 GCA_964388515.1 uncultured Anaerolineaceae bacterium | reverse complement strand
GGCAGGCGGACGTCGAGCGAAGGTGATCACCGGAGCCCCACCGTACGACCCGACTCGCCGCCTCCGGAACCACCCCATGGTCCGGGTCCGGCCTGGTACGGTGCGGTGCGGTGACGTGGACCCGCAGCCCGTCGCCGGCCCGGTCCGGCGCGCCGTCGCCCCGTCGCCCGCGAGTCAGTGAAGCGGCAGGACGAGCCTCGAACGGCTGACCATGCCCGCGAGGTCCGTGCCGCTCACGGTCAGCGCGAGCGAGCCCGTGCGCGTCGTGCGCCGGAGCGTGACCGTCGCCCGGTAGCCCGCTCCGCTCGGGGTCATCGTCACGACTCGGGCGGTCGTCCCGGGCTGGGCGATCACCAGGCGCGGGTTCGCCCCGAGCGGCTCGGCGGCGATCGCGCTGATCGTGATCGCCTGGCCGCGGGCCGGGGTCGTGTCGCTGACGGAGATCGCGAAGGCGTCGACGACGAACGGGGCCCGGGTCCTGAGGGAGAGGTTGCCGTTGCTCGCGTTGATGTTCGAGTAGTACGTGCCCGGGGGCACGACGTTGCCGGCCGCGTCGCGTCCGTCCCAGGTGAACGAGTGGGCGCCCGGGGCGAGCGGGACGGCCAGGTACCGGGTCGCCACCGTCCGGCCGGCCCGGTCGGAGACCGTCCAGGTCACCGTGGCGGGGGCGGCGAGGCTGAAGCCAAGGGTCGTCGTGGTCGGGGACGTTGCGTTCGGATCCTGCGGGAAGAACGGGCTGGGCGACGCTGGCAGCGCCATCACTGCGGCGTAGACCGCGACCGGCCGGGCGAGCGCGGCGCCGACGTTCCCGGCCGCGTCGCGTGGCGTGAGCGTGAGCGTGTACTGCCCGTCCGGGGCGATGACGCCGGCGTCGGTCCGACCGTCCCAGGTGACGCGCACCCGACCGGCCGCCGCCGGCAGGGTGAAGCTCCGGACCGGCGGGCCGGCCGACTGGGCGACGGCGACGTCGACGACGCCGGCCTCGTTCGTGACCACGTCGGTCGAGAGCCGGTCGGCGATCCCGTCGCCGTTGGGCGAGAACGTCGCCGCGGCCAGGCCGGTCGGGCTGGCCGGGACGACGAGCGGAGGGGTCGTGTCGAGCGGGACGGCCGGGGGAGCGGCGCTGCCCAGCGCCGGATCGGCGACCGCCGGCCCGGTACCCGGCGCGGCCGGATCACCGCTCGGCGCCGCCCCGAACAGGGCACCCGCCACCCCGGCCCCGCCGGTGATTGCGGTCGTCGAGAGGGTCGGGTCACCGATCAGCGAGCGGTAGAAGCCGCTGGTCGGAGTCTCGGGGTCGAGCTGCCCGAGCGCGCCTGGCGTTCGAGTGCTCGGGAAGGCGAGGTAGATGCCCTGGGCCCCGGGCGCGCCACGCCAGACCGCGTCGATCGTCTGGCTGGTCGTGAACAGCGCGTTCACGTAGTACGCCGCGCCGTAGTGGGCGTCGGCCAGGACCGCCCGGGCCCCGGTCTGGAGCCAGCCGGCGCCGTAGTTGTCGATCCGCTGCTGGGCGACGGCGAGGGTCGGCTCGCCCCGCCCGGGCTCCGAGTTGCCCGAGGCGTAGCACAGGTGGTGGAGGAAGACGGCCGCGTTCGGGGCGAGGCGGATCTCGCTGGCCAGGTACGACTCGCCGTAGTAGCGGGTCGTCGTGTTGTCGCCGCCGGCGACCGGGTTCAGGCCCAGCCCGTTCTGCGACAGGGGCCAGGGCGTCGTCCGGTACGGGCTGGGGAACCCGTTGCCGTGGCCCATGTAGATCACGACCGAGGCGCCCTGGAGGGCGGCCTTCACCGCCTCCCAGGTGGCGTTCGGGGTGTAGACCTTGACCACGTTCGGGGTGTACTGGAGGGCGGCGGCAGCAGCGGCGTCGGCATCGGCCTGGTAGGAGGCGGTCATGGCGCCGACCGGGCCGACGATGACGACGACCTTGGGCGCCGGCTCGGCCCCGGCGATCGACGCCGCCGGCGCGACGAGGGCGGCGACGAGCGCAAGGAGGCTGAGCAGGGCGGCGATCGTCGTCCGAGGCAAGCGTGGTCTCCCGCTGGCTCCCTCTCCCGTTCGCGGCCGAGCGGCAGGCGAGGGCGAGGGTGGCGCTGGTGTGCCGGCCAAGCGTCGCCCCGGGGGAGGTTCGGCTCAATCGCGGGATGGTCCCGGCCTCGGTAGCCCCTTCGTCGCCGGGACGGACCGGTCGGGGGCCGTGCGGTGCGGTCCGGACCGCCCGGGGACCGGTCCCGCTCGCAAAGGGAATCGCCGCAGCCACGGGGTGCACGGTGTCCATGTCAGCCGGTCCCGACCCCGGCTGCGGGATGAGTTTGATGGCTACGGGATCAGTTCGATCTCGACTCCGAGCGCCTCGTAGACCATCCGCGCCCGTGCGTCCCCGGAGACGAGCAGCCGTCGGTGCTGCCGCGCTACCGCGCCGACAAGGGCATCGTAGACGGCACCGCCGGAGATCCCCAGCCGCGCCAGCTCGGGGCCGAGATCGGCCGCTTCCGCCTCGCCGAGGAATCCGGATGCAGGGAAGTTGCTGGTCAGCAAGCGGATGGCATCGGCCGGCGAACGGCGAAGGCGACCCGGCAGCCGGGTCAGCACCGAGTACGTTTCGAACCAGGCATGGCCGGCGAGACCCAGTCGACGACCCCGGCGGGCCGCGAGGGTCGCGCCATGGGCCTCATGGTCTTCGACCACCAAGGCGCGATGGCCGTGCTCGTGTCGAGCAGCACGACCTGACGCACCTCAGCGTCCGTGGCGGTCCGCATCGATCAGCTCCCGGACGAGCGCGTGATCGATCGGCGTTCCTGCCGACGGAATGACCAGCAGGCCGCCATCCTCACGGAGCTCGCTGCCGGCGAGCGGCTCGATGCGGATCGCGGCCCCGTCGAGCTCGACCTCGACCTCGCCACCACCGGCCAGACCGATCCGATCGCGCAGGGGACGCGGGATTACCAAACGTCCAGCCTTGTCGATGGTAGTTCTCATGGCATCGAACCTACCACGACATCCAGCCCCGGCTGACCCGGCCAGCTACCGTCGGAGCCGGGCCACGAGCTCGGCGAGCGGCGGGTTCGCCAGGTCGCGCTCGGAGAGGATCGGGCGGCCGTCGGGTGTCGCGTCGAGGTGCGGCCAGGGAACCCCGACCGCCGGGTCGTCCCAGGCGAAGCCGAGCTCGTCGCCCCCGTCGTACTCGTTCGTCACCAGGTAGACGAGCTCGAGTGGCTCGAGGGCGAGGAAGCCGTGGGCGACCCCGGCCGGGATGACCACTGTCCCGTCCGCGGCCCGCTCGCGCGTCTCCACGCGGGGGCGCCGGCCGCCGTCGTCGAGCAGGGGCCGGACCTCGCCGAGGGCGACGCACCCCCCCCCGGGGGCGGCGCTCCCGACACCCAGGCGGGGGCGGGGG
>CAYMBB010000127.1:5267-7342 GCA_964388515.1 uncultured Anaerolineaceae bacterium | reverse complement strand
AGGTGGCTGGCGAAGTGCATCCGCTCCCAGATCACCTCCTCGATCGCCGCCGCCCGCCCGGGGTCGATCGTCCCGGGCACCCGGAGCTCCTGCTCGCCCGCCCGCTCGACCAGCGTCAACCCGTCCGCGTCGCTCGCACCGACGACCCCTGACAGGTCGGGGTGGCGAAGCGTGTCGCGCAGGACGAGCCGCGCGTCCAGCTTGTCCTGCTCGTCGGACTCGCCCGGCTCGAACCGGACGACGATGTCGGCCCAGTGCCGCTGCGGGCGGATGAACGCTTCGGAATCCGGCTCGCGGCGGTCGAGCTCGGCGAGCACCTGGTCGGTCGTGTACCCCCGCCGCGTGCAGTCGCGGGCCACCTTCCAGCGCCGGCGCAGCTCCTCGGGCGGGTCGAGGTAGACGCGCACGTCGTACATGTCGCGCAGTTCGGCGGTGTGATAGCCGAGCAGGCCTTCCACGACCACGAACAGTCCGGGCTTGAGATAGACCGGCGGCCCGAATGTCCCGTCGCCGTGACGGTAGACGGGCTTGAGGATCGGCTCGAAGCGACGGATGTGGGCGAGGTGCTGAGCCAGGATGTCGAGGTGGTTACAGTCGGGATTGAGCGGGGTGATCCCGCGCTCGGCGCGCTGCTGGCGGTCGTAGCGATGGTAATCGTCGGTGCAGAAATGGGAGACCTTGTCCTCGCCCAGGACGCGGACGAGGCCGCGCGTGATCGTCGTCTTGCCTGAACCTGAATCACCGACGATGCCGAGGATCGTGGGACGCATGGCTGTTCTCCCTGTCGGCTGGTGGTCGGGCTCAGGCGGTCGGTGAGCCGGCGGACGGCTGCCCGACCGGCTCGTCGACCCGGAAGACCCGGCTCCTGAGGATGTCCTCCGCCTCGATACGCATCAGGTCGTCCCTGGTGAGCTGGCCGCCGCGAGCGAAGATCCGGCCCGCCTGGCGAAGACGCGCCCGGTCGATCGCGTTGCGGATGCTCCGGGCGTTGGCGAAGTGGGGCTGACGCATCCGCCGCTCGATGTAGGCGCGGAGGGCATCGAATGCGTCGTCGGTCAGCTCGTACTGCTGGCGCCGGAGCATCAGCCGGGCGATCTCGAGCAGCTCGTCGACGCTGTAGTCGGGAAAGTCGATGTGGTGAGCGATCCGCGAGAACATCCCCGGGTTGCTCCGGAAGAAGTCGTCCATCCGATCACGATAGCCGGCCAGGATGACGACCAGGTTCGAGCGCTCGTTCTCCATCGCCTGGAGGAGGATCTCGATCGCCTCCTGGCCGTAGTCGCGCTCGTTCTCGCGCCGGTACAGGTGGTAGGCCTCGTCGATGAACAGGACCCCGCCGAGCGCCCGCGAGATGACCTCCCGCGTCCGGGGCGCCGTGTGCCCGACGTACTGACCGACGAGGTCGTCGCGAGTGACGGCGACGAGGTGGCCGCGCTCGAGGTAGCCGAGGCGATGGAGGATCTCGGCCATCCGCAGGGCGACCGTCGTCTTGCCGGTCCCCGGGTGGCCGGTGAAGCTCATGTGGAGCGACGGCGCCTCGGCCGCCAGCCCGACCTGGCGGCGGAGTCGCTCGACGACCAGCAGGGCGGCGATCTCGCGGATCCTCGTCTTCACCGGCGCGAGGGCGACGAGGTCGTGGTCGAGCTGGGCGAGAACCGCCTCCACCTGCGACTCGCGCAGGACGGAGGCGACGTCGACGACCCGGTGAGCCGGGTCGGCCGGGCGAGGGGCGGCCCGTGCCGCCTCGGGTGCGGGCGCGCCGGCAGCGGGGTCGGCTGGGCGGGGGCCTGTCAGCGCTTGCGGGCTCGTCATCGCGGGCCCTCCGCACCGCCGCCGTCGCGGTCGCGGTAGCGGCGGCCCGCCGGGGCGTCGGTCGCATACGCCCGAAGGCCGTAGCGGACCCGCCGATCCGGGCCCTCCTGGCGCTCGAGCCGGAAGCCGGGCTCGTCGGCCGGGCGGTGGACGATGAAGCTCAGGCGCAGGCTCTGGCGGCCGTGGGTCCGGTCGTAGGCATTGGCCCGGATGTAGCCGTTCGGCGCCGCCTCCCGGCAGGCGCGCAGGTCGGCCATGAACGG
>CAYMBB010000127.1:0-5167 GCA_964388515.1 uncultured Anaerolineaceae bacterium | reverse complement strand
CGTCCGGGACGTCGGTCGACTCGTAGGTGAACGAGACGTCGCGCCAGACCTCGAGGGCCGCCGCCAGCTCCGGGCAGCGCCGGGCCGCGGCGACGAGGATGTCCGGGCCCTCGGCGAGCACGTCCCGGCCCTCGTTGCGGGCCTTGATCATCGCCTCGACGGCGACCCGGTTGGCCGTCGCACCGGCCGCGATCCCCATCGGGTGGCCGATCGTGCCGCCCCCGAACTGGAGGATGACGTCCTCCCCGAAGAGGTCGAGCAGCTGGTGCATCTGGCCGGCATGGATCCCGCCCGAGGCGACCGGCATGACCGCCGGCATCGAGCCCCAGTCCTGGTCGAAGTAGATCCCGTGGGCCGGGTTGGCCGGGACGAACGATTCGCGCAGCGTGTCGTAGAAGCCGCGGGTCGTGTTCGGGTCGCCCTCGAGCTTGCCCACGACCGTGCCGGCATGGAGGTGATCGACGCCCAGCAGGCGGCACCACTTGGCGAGGACCCGGAAGCTGACCCCGTGGTTCTTCTGCCGGGTGAACGTGCTGTGGCCGGCCCGATGGAGGTGGAGGAGGACGCCGTTGCGCCGAGCCCAGCGCGACATCGAGGCCATCGCCGTGAAGCCCACGGTGAGGTCCATCATCACGATCACGCTGCCGAGCTCCCGGGCGAACTCCGCCCGCTCGTACATCTCCTCCATCGTGGCCGCGGTGACGTTGAGGTAGTGGCCCTTGATCTCGCCGCTCTCGGCCTGGGCCCGGTTGACCGCCTCCATCGCGAAGAGGAAGCGGTCGCGCCAGCGCATGAACGGCTGGCTGTTGATGTTCTCGTCGTCCTTGGTGAAGTCGAGCCCGCCGCGGAGCGCCTCGAAGACGACCCGGCCGTAGTTGCGGGCCGAGAGGCCGAGCTTCGGCTTGACCGTCGCGCCGAGGAGCGGCCGGCCGTACTTGTCTAGGTACTCGCGCTCCGTGACGATCCCGTGGGGCGGGCCGGGGAACGTCTTGACGTAGGCCAGCGGGATGCGCATGTCCTCGAGCCGAAGCGCCTTGAGCGCCTTGAAGCCGAAGACGTTGCCGATGATCGAGGAGGTGAGGTTGGCGATCGAGCCCTCCTCGAAGAGGTCGATCTCGTAGGCGATCCGGGCGATGTACTGCTCGGGGTTGCCGGGCACCGGCTCGACGCTGTACGCCTTGGCTCGATAGCGCTCGTGGGCGCTCAGCCGGTCGGTCCAGACGACCGTCCAGGTCGCGGTCGAGGACTCGCCGGCAACCGCGGCGGCCGCCTCCACCGGATCCACGCCGGGCTGGGGCGTGATCCGGAAGGCGGCCAGGAGGTCGGTCTCCTTCGGGACGTAGGCCGGATCGTAGTAGCCCATCCGGGCATAGGGCGAGACGCCGGCGGTCCAGCGATCTCTCTGTTCGATCGGGTCGGTGTCGGGCCAGGTTGGCATCGTGATCTCACTGTTCGATCGTCCGGGATCGCCCGGAGTGGTCGGATCATCGGGCGTCATTCCGCCGGGGGACCGGAAGGTGGCGAAGCATACCCCAGCCACCATGAGAGTTCCAATAGGATGTTTCGCACAATAGATAGACGATGGATTATCATTCGCCCATGACCGTCACCTTGAACCAGCTCCAGAGCTTCCTGGCCGTCACCCGGTCCGGGTCGGTCAGCGGCGCGGCCGAGGAGCTCGTCGTCACCCAGCCGTCCGTCTCCGCCGCGCTCCTGGCGCTGTCACGGGAGCTCGGCGTGGAGCTCACCGAGCGGTCGGGCCGGGGGATTCGCCTGAGCCCGGCGGGCCGAGCCTTCCTGCCGTTCGCGTCGAGCGTGCTCGGGCTGCTCGAGCAGGGCCGCCAGGCGGCCCGCGAGGCGGCCGGCCGGTCGGCGAGCCTGGTCCGGATCGCGGCCGTGACGACGGCCGGCGAGTACCTCGCGCCGCCGCTCGTCCAGGCCTTCCGTGCCCGTCACCCGGGCGTGGAGCTGACCCTCGAGGTGGCGAACCGGGAGCGAGTCTTCCGCTGGGTGCTCGACCACGATGCGGACGTCGCGATCGGCGGCCGGGCGCCCGGCGACGACCGGCTGGTCGGCGAGCCGTTCCTGCCCAACGAGCTCGTCCTGATCACCTCCCGGGACGACCCGCTGGCCGGACGCGGCGACGTCCCGATCGCTGAGCTGGCCGAGCGGACCTGGCTCCTGCGCGAGGAGGGGTCGGGCACGCGGAGCATGATCGAGGAGCTCCTCGCCCTCCACGGCCTCCGGCCGCGAACGCTGCCCTTCGGCTCGAACGGGGCGATCAAGCACGCCGTGCGGATCGGCCTCGGCGTCTCCGTCCAGTCGCGGGTCGCGGTCGAACTCGAGCTGCGGACGGGGATGCTGGCGGCGATCCAGCTCCGCGAGGGCCTGCCCGAGCGCCAGTGGTACGCGCTCCGGTCCGCGGTCGGGCCGCAGCGGCCGCTCGTGACCGATTTCCTCGCCTTCGTACACACCCCGGAGGCGCGCGCCGCGATCGAGGCCGCCCAGCGTCCCTGACGCGGTACGATCCGGACCATGAGCTCCACCACGCCTGATCCCGCGATCGACCACCGGCTGACCTTGATGACCGTCCACGCCCACCCCGATGACGAGATCATCGGGACGGGAGGCACGATGGCCAGGGCCGTCGCGGAGGGTCGGCGGGTCGTGCTCGTCACCTGCACCCGGGGCGAGCTGGGCGAGATCGTCGTGCCCGAGATGGACACGCCGGACAACCACCGGCGCCTGGGCGAGATCCGGGCCGCCGAGCTCGAGGCGGCGATGGCCGAGCTGGGCGTGGGCGAGTGGGAGAACCTGGGCTACCGCGACTCCGGGATGATGGGTACGCCCGGCAACCACGACCCGCGCTCCTTCTGGCAGGCCGACCTGGACGACGCGATCCGCCGTCTGGTCTGGCTCGTCCGGCGCTACCGGCCCGACGTGATCACGACCTACAACGACTTCGGCGGCTACGGTCATCCCGACCACATCCGGGCCCACCTGGTCGCCGTGGGAGCGTTCGCCCGGGCCGGCAGCCCGGACTGGTACCCCGAGCAGCTCGCGCCCGAGTTCGGTGGCCCCGGACCCGGCCTCGAGGCCGGCGGGGTCGCGCCCTGGGCGCCCGCGAAGCTCTACGAGCAGGCGATCCCGGCCTCGGTCCGGAGGACGATCCAGGAGCGCCTCGAGGCGCGCGGGCAGCGCGGCATCTGGTCCCCACCCGAGGACGCCACGCCGGAGCAGCTGGCCGAGCACGAGGCGTGGCTGGCGAAGATGCTCGTCCCCGACGAGGCGGTGACGACGCGGATCGACGTCTCCGGCTTCCTCGACGCGAAGTGGCGGGCGATCCAGCGCCACGTCACCCAGATCAGCCCCGACAACTCGTTCATGGCCTTCGGGCTCGAGGGCTGGCGCGAGTTCTGGTCGAGCGAGTCGTTCGTCCTGCGCGAGAGCCGGGTCCCGACCGCGCTGCCCGAGACGGACCTGTTCGCCGGCCTGGGATAGCCGGGCGGGCGGCCGTCCGGTGGCGAGCTACCAGCCCAGCAGCCTCCCCGAGGCGCGGTAGAGCTGGTCGAGCACGACCGCCCCGTCGCGGCCCGGGTCGAGGAGGTTCGGCTGCGCCTGGTCGAGGATGATCGTCGGGTGGAGCCAGGCCTGGACGAGCGTCCGGCCGCGGAAGGTGAGCTCGAGGAGGAGCCCCTCCATCGTCGGCTCGGACCACGTCTGGTCGAAGACGAAGTTGCCGAGCGCGTACCAGATCGGCCGGCCCTTGTAGACCTCCATCGCCCCAACCCAGTGGGGATGGTTGCCGATCACGAGGTCGGCGCCGGCATCGATCGCCGCCCGGCCGAGGGCTCGCTGGAGCGAGGTCGTCCTGGCCGTGTACTCGACCCCCCAGTGTGGGTAGACGATGACGACCTCGGCGCCCACCGCGCGCGCGGCCGCCACGTCGCGACGGACGGCCGCCACCGACATCTGGACGCTCCCGACCCGCCCGGCACCCGCGGCGTACGAGGGGGCGATCGTGTCGTAGCCGAGGAACGCGACCCGGACGCCGCCCGCCTCGAGGATCGCCGGCCTCCGCGCCTCGGCGAGGTTCCGGCCGGCGCCGCTGTGAGCGATCCCGCGCCGGTCGAGGTTGGCGATCGTCTGGAGGACGCCGCTCGCGCCCGCGTCGCGGATGTGGTTGTTGGCCAGCGAGACCCAGTCGAGACCGGCGTTGCGCAGCCCGTCGATGAGCCGGGGATCGGCCGAGAAGACCGTCCCCTGGACATGGTAGCGGAACGCGTCCGGGGCGGGATTCTCGAAGTTCGCCGCGGCCAGGTCGGCCGCCTGGAGCAGGTGGCGGACGGCCCCTGGATCGCCGGTCCGGCGCGCCCGCGGCAGCTCCCAGCCGAACGACGAGCAGCACGAGCGGCCGGTGATTCGGGCGCTGGCGCCGTCGAACGGGAAGTCGACGCCCCGGCCGAGGATCTTCACCTGGCGGGCCACGCCCCGGTCGAGCAGGATGTCGCCGCCGGCGACGAGCGTCCAGGTCGACGCCGGGTCGAACGGGACGGCGTCGGGGGAGAGCCGGGCGGTGAGCGGCCAGTCGGCGAGCGAGCGGACCCGGTCGACGCCGAACAGCTGGCGTCCACCCCAGCCGAGGGCGCGGACGGACGGCCCAACCTGCGAGGCGCGCAGGAAGGCGAGCCGGTCGCGATGGGCGGCCAGGTCCCGGGCCAGCGTGGCCGCGTCGGCGGCGCGGATCAGGCGCGTCGGGTCGGCCGGCGGCGCCACGCCCAGCGCGGCGAGGATCGCGTCGGCGTCGGCGGCGACGAGCTCGAGGGCGACGTAGCGGCCGGGCCGGTCGCCACGGGCCGCGCCGACGTCACTCGGGTCGACAAAGGTTTCCGCTGAGCGGAAATCGACGACCGGCACGACCGGGACGTCGGCTTCGACGGGCGACGCCGGGGGCACGGCCGGGTCGATCGACGGCGAGGGCGACGACGGAGCCGAGACCGTCGGGGCGAACGAGGACGTCGGGGCGAACGAGGACGCCGGGGCCGACGAGCTGGGCGCAAGCGTGAGCGCCTGGCGGGCGGCCGAGCCCGCCGCTGCCTGCGCCGGTGACGGCGCTGTCGTGCCGGTGTCCGCGGCCGGCACCGAGGGCGGCACCGAGGGCGCCGCG
>CAYMBB010000126.1:0-7364 GCA_964388515.1 uncultured Anaerolineaceae bacterium | reverse complement strand
GCCGAACGAGAACAGCTGCTTGCGCAACGGCGACCGGTCGCGTATCCTGCGCGCCATGCACCGTCACTCCTTCTCCGTCGAGGCGAAGAAGAAGCTCTGGCGGCCCTGCCGGGAGGCACGGGCCCTGGGGCTCTGACGGCGCGCGCAGACGACGACCGAACGGGGCCTCCGGGCACGGAGGCTCCAGGGGCCGCGGACACCAGGCCGGTGACCGCGGCTTTTTGATTCGCTCGGCGACAGCCGGACGACGGACCTCCGACCGACGGCCCTCCAGCAGCGAGGGACGACACGATGGACACGATCATCTTCGGCGCCGGAGGACTCGGGCGGGCGCTCGCCGCGGCACTCGTCGAGCGCGGGGAGCCGGCTCCCCGGCTGCTCGGCCGGCCGGTCCTCGGCCACCACCAGGCGAGCGACCTCGAGGCGGCCGACGTCGTTTTCGAGGCCTCGCGCGGCGAAGCGGTCGTGCCGAACGTGGCGACGGCGCTGGCCGCGGGTTGCCGGCGCTTCGTCATCGCCACGACCGGCTGGGATGACGCCCGCCCGGCCGTCGACGAGGCGCTCCGGGCCCACGGCGCCGCCGCCGTCGCCGCTCCCAACTTCAGTCTTGGCGTCGTCCTCTTCGGCCGCCTCGTCGAGACCGCGACGGTCCTCTTCGGCGCGATCGAGGCGTTCGATCCGTACCTCGTCGAGTGGCATCGGCGGACGAAGGTCGACCGGCCGTCCGGCACAGCACGGGAGCTCTCGCGTCGCATCCTCGCGGCGCACCCCGCGAAGCGTCGGCTCGTCGACCCGTGCCGCGATGGCCCGCCGATGCCCGATGAGCTCGACGTGGCCGTCATCCGGGCCGGGGCCTCGCCGGGGATGCACCTGGTCGGATTCGACGCGCCCGGCGAGACGGTCGAGTTGCGCCTGACGGCGCGCGACCGGTCGGCCTACGCGGCCGGCGCGCTGGCGGCGGCCGACTGGCTGGTCCGCGAACGGCGGAGCCCCGGTCTCCATCCCTTCGACCCGGTCGTCGACGAGCTGCTCGACCGGTCCCGGCGCAGCGTGGCGCCGCTCACCGCCTGATGAAGCTGACCGAAAGGAGATTTCCGATGACCTCGCAGACCCGAACCGCCCCAGCCGGACGCCCCGCGCTCCATGGCGCGTTCACCGCCCTCGCTACCCCGTTCACCGTCGACGGCGCCCTCGACGAGCCGACGTTCCGCCAGTTCGTGCGCTGGCAGATCCTGGCCGGGATCGACGGTCTGGTCCCCTGCGGCACGACCGGCGAGGCGCCGACGCTCAGCCCGGACGAACGCGAACGGATCATCGCCCTGACCGTCGAGGCCGCCGCCGAACGCCCCGCCGGCGAACGGGTGACGGTGATCGCCGGCACCGGCACGAACGACACCTCGGCCACGATCCGGGCGACCCGCCGCGCGGCCGAGCTCGGCGCCGACGCGGCGCTCGTCGTCGCGCCCTACTACAACCGGCCCGACCAGCGGATGCTCGAGGCCCACTTCCGGGCGATCGCCGAGGAGGGCGGGCTGCCGATCGTCGTCTACAACGTCCCGTCCCGCACCGGCACGAACGTGGAGCCGGCGACGCTCCTCCGCCTGGCCGAGCATCCCCGGGTCGTGGCCGTCAAGGAGGCGAGCGGCAACCTCGACCAGATCGCGCTCATCTGTCGCGAGCGCCCGCCCGACTTCGCCGTCCTGGCCGGTGACGACGCCTGGACCCTGGCCGTGCTGGCGATGGGCGGCCAGGGGGTGATCTCGGTCGCCTCGAACGAGATCCCGGGCGAGATGCACGCCCTGTGCGCCGCGGCCGAGGCCGGCGACTGGCAGCTCGCCCGCCGGACGCACGAGCGCTGGCTGCCTCTCTTCCGGGCGAACTTCAGCGGCGGGCCGAACCCGGTGCCGGTGAAGGCCGCTCTGGCGCTCATGGGCCTCTTCCCGACCGACACGCTGCGCCCGCCGCTCCTGGCCTTCGAGTCCGAGCGCCGCGAGCAGCTGGCGGCGCTCCTCCGCTCGGATGGGCTGGTCGAGGCGGGCGGCGGCCGGATGGCCGGGACGGGCCGGCGGGCGGTCGCCCGGGCGTCAGCCAGCCGTGAGGCGGTCGCGTGAGCGGGTCGTCGGACGGGGCCGGTGCCGTCGGGGCCGCGCCGGCCATCCCGGCTACCCCGGGCACCCCGGCCACCCCGGCCACGCCGGTCACCGCGGCCGCGATCCTGTCCGCCCTCGACGAGGGCCGGCTGCGGGCCGCCTGGCCGGATCCGGCCGCGCCGGGCGGCTGGCGGGTCGATCCCGACGCGAAGCGGGCGATCCTCGCCTGCTTCGCCGACCGCCCGACCCGCGACTGGGACCTCGGCGGCGTGTTCCGGTTCCGCGACCGGGTCGGCCTGCCGCCCAAGGAGCTGGTCGCCGGCCCGCTCGCCGAGGCAGCCCTGGCGGCCGGCCGGCCGTGGCGGATCGTGCCCGGCGGGACGAGCGTCCGGGCCGGGGTCCACCTCGAGCCAGGGGTCGTGATCATGCCGCCCTCGTTCGTCAACATCGGGGCCTGGATCGGCGAGGACACGATGGTCGACTCGCACGTCCTCGTCGGCTCGTGCGCCCAGGTCGGGGCGCGGGTTCACCTGGCGGCCGGGGTCCAGGTCGGCGGGGTCCTCGAGCCGCCCGGGGCACGGCCGGTGATCATCGAGGACGACGCGTTCATCGGTGGCGGCTGCGGGCTCTACGAGGGGGTGCTCGTCGGTCGGGGAGCCGTCCTGGGGGCGGGCGTCATCCTGACCGGCACGTCGCGGCTCTACGACCTCGTCACCGAGCAGGTGATCGAGGGGACGAGCGCGGCGCCGCTGACGGTGCCCGAACGGGCCGTCGTCGTGCCCGGGACGCGGACGCTCGGGGGCTCGTTCGCCGCCGAGCATGGCCTGGCGGCAGCAGCGGCGCTGATCGTCAAGTACCGCGACCAGGGGACGGATGCCCGGGTCGCGCTCGAGGGGGCGCTCCGGTGAGCGGGACCCGAGCGACCGCGGGCGCGAGTGAAGCCGACGAGGTCGCCGGCTCCACGCCGGCGCGGGCCGCCCCGGCTACGGCCGCCCCGAGCCCGGACGCCCCGAACGGGATCGTCCGCGCGGGGCTGCTGGCGGGTCTCGACCCGGACGAGCTTGCCGGCCGTTTCGGAACCCCGCTCTACGTCTACGATCTCGACGTCGTCGACGGCCAGGTCGAGCGCCTGCGTGCCGTCCTGCCCGACTCGGTCGAGCTGGCCTACGCGCTCAAGGCGAACCCGTCGCTGGCGCTCGTCGCCCACCTCGGGCGGTGTGGACTGGGGGCCGACATCGCCTCGGCGGGCGAACTGGCGACCGCCCTCCGGGCTGGGATCGGGCCCGGGTCGATCGTCTTCACCGGGCCCGGCAAGCGCGAGGCGGAGCTCTCGCTGGCGGTGGAGCGGGGGATCCGGGCGGTGACGGTCGAATCGCCGGCCGAGCTCGCGCGGCTCGAGCGGATCGCGGCCGCGGCCGGCCGACGCGTTCCGGTCCTCCTGCGGGCGGCGGTCAGCGCCCCGGCCCATCACGAGGCGGTCCGCCTGATCGGCGACGAGGGAGCGGGCAAGTTCGGGATGGACCGCTCCGACCTGCGCCTCGCCGCCCGGCGGGCCGCCCGCTCCGACCACCTCGAGCTGCTCGGGCTCCATGCCTTCGGGGCGTCGAACGTGCGCGAGGCGGGCGTCCTGGCCGAGCACGTGGCGGTGACCGTGGCCCTGGCGGTCGAGGTGACGCGGGAGGCCGGGGTCCCGCTCCGGCTCGTCGACGCGGGCGGCGGGCTGGGGATCCCCTACCGGGCGGACGAGACGCCGCTCGACCTGGCCGAGCTCGGAACGCGGCTGGCTGCCCAGGCGGCCCGCTGGAGGCTCGAGCCCGCGACGCGCCGGATGCGTCTGCTCCTCGAGCCCGGGCGGTTCCTCGTCGGGCCGGCCGGCGCCTACCTGGCCCGGGTCGTCGATCGCAAGACCGTCGACGGGCGGGCGGTCGCGATTCTCGACGGGGGGATCCACCACCTCCTCCGGCCGGCCCTCGTGGGCCAGGAGCAGCGCATCCACGTCTTCGCATCGCCGCCGGTCCGCGGCGATGCGCCCCCCGCGGGCGCTGCGGCCGGCCCGGTCACGATCGCCGGCCCGCTCTGCTCCGGGCTCGACGTCCTGAGCCGGGGCGTCGTCGCGACCCACCCGGCGGTGGGCGACCTCGTCGCCGTGCTCGATGCGGGGGCGTACGGCTTCACCGAGGCGATGCCCTTCTTCCTGTCCCACCCGGTCCCGGCCGAAGTCGTCGTCCGGGCGGGCCGGGCGGAACTGGTCCGGCCGCGGCTCGAGCCGGAGGCGTGGCTCGGCTGGCAGCGCGACCCTGGCCTGTAGCGTCCGCGGTCGGCGGCCGATCGAGACCAGGGCCGGACCGGCTCGGCACGACGGCCCGAGCCGTCCGGACCGGGCGCGGCAGCGCGGACCGGGCGGCACGCTCGCCGTGCTACGCTAGGGGCCGTCCTTTGAGGCCGGTCCCGTGAGGCCGGCGAACCGGTCCCGTGAGGCCGGGGAGGAGGTACCCGATCGTGCCCGCATCCGCCTGCCGCCCGGCCGCGCCAGAGCGCGCCCGCGATGACGGCGCCCGGTGAGCGTCCCGCCGCTTCCCCTGGCGAGTTCGGTCGTCGATCCGCGCGTCGGCGATCACGGCCCGGCCCTCCTGGCCCTGGCCGACGGCACCGTGTTCCCGGGGATCGCCTTCGGGGCGCCCGTCGCGGCCGGCGGAGACCTCGTCGTCAACACCAGCCAGACCGGCTACCAGGAGGTCTGCACCGACCCCTCGTACGCCGGCCAGGTCGTGGTGATGACCTACCCGCTGATCGGCAACTACGGGCGGATCCGCGAGGACGACCAGTCCGAGCGCCCCTGGCTGCGCGGGCTCGTCGTCGCCAACGCGACCGCCGCCGTGGCCGACCAGGCCTACCAGCTCGCGACGCTTCTGCGCGAGGAGGGCATCCCGGCGATCGCCGGGGTCGACACGCGGGCGCTCGCCCGCCACCTGCGCGCCCACGGCTCGATCCGGGGCCTGATCACGGCTCCTTTGGCCGTGAATGCGGACCAGGGCGCGTCCGCGACCGCCGTCGAGGCGGCGATCGCCGCCGCCCGGGCCCTGCCGCGCTGGGAGGACCAGGATTTCGTCGACCAGGTCTCGCCCGCGGCGCGCCGGGAGATCGGCGAGCCGGGTGAGGGCGGCCCCCTGGTCGCGATCGTCGACTTCGGACTGAAGGCGAACATCGTGCGCAGCCTCCGCCGGCGCGGGGCGCGGATCCGGATCCTGCCCCACACGGTCGGCCCCGGCGAGGCGCTCGACCCGGAGGTCGATGGCCTCGTCCTCTCGCCCGGTCCCGGCGACCCGGCCCGGCTGGCCGGTCCGGTGGCCCTCGTCCGGGCCGCGATCGCCGACGGCCGTCCCCTGCTCGGCGTCTGCCTCGGCCACCAGATCGTAGCCCGGGCGGCCGGCGCCGAGACGCGTCGGCTCCGGTTCGGCCACCACGGGGCGAACCACCCGGTCCGCGACCTCGACCTCGGGCTCGTCCAGGTGACCGCCCAGAACCACGAGGTGACGGTCGACGGCGAGTCGCTCCCTCCCGCCAGCGGGTTCGCGGTCAGCCAGGTGAACCTGAACGACGGCACGGTCGAGGGCCTCCGCCATCGCGGGCTGCCGATCGAGACGGTCCAGTACCACCCCGAGGGGGCGCCGGGCCCGCTCGACGCGTTGGCGGTCTTCGACCGGTTCGTGGCCGCCGCGACGCGCCGGGCGGAGGGACGAGCGGTCGGGCGGGGACCGGGATGACCGACCGCCCGAAGCCGGCCTCCGTGCTCATCCTCGGTTCCGGACCGGTGGTCATCGGCCAGGCCGCCGAGTTCGACTACGCCGGGACCCAGGCCTGCCGCGCCCTGCGCGCCGAGGGAGTCCGGACGATCCTGGTCAACTCGAACCCGGCCACGATCATGACCGACCCGACCGTGGCCGACGCGGTCTACCTCGAGCCGCTGACCGTCGAGGCGGTCGAGGCGGTGATCGCCCGCGAGCGACCCGAGGGGCTGCTGGCCGGGCTGGGCGGCCAGACGGCCCTCAACCTCGCGGTCGGGCTCTCCCGGGCCGGGGTCCTCGAGCGTCACGGCGTCCGCCTGCTCGGCACGCCCCTGGGCGCGATCGAGATGGCCGAGGACCGCGAGCAGTTCCGCGACCTCCTGGACCGGATCGGCCAGCCGTACGCCCCCTCCGCGATCGTCGAGGGCGCGACCGACGCGCAGCGGGCTGCCTCGGCCGACGCGGCCCTGGCCACGATCGGTCTGCCGGCGATCATCCGGCCGGCGTTCACCCTGGGCGGGACCGGCGGCGGGATCGTCGAGACCGAGGCCGCCTATCGGGAGCGGATCCGGGCCGGGCTCCGGGCGAGCCCGATCGGCCAGGTGATGGTCGAGCGTTGCCTCGTTGGCTGGCAGGAGATCGAGTACGAGGTGATGCGCGACGCCGACGACACGTGCATCGCGGTCTGCTCGATGGAGAACGTCGATCCGCTCGGCGTCCACACTGGCGACTCGATCGTCGTCGCCCCGGTCCTGACCCTGCCCGACGCGGTCCACCAGCGCCTGCGGAGCGCCGCCCTGGCGATCATCCGGGCGCTCGGGGTCGAAGGCGGCTGCAACGTCCAGTTCGCCCTCAGCCCGGACTCGAGCGAGTACGCGGTGATCGAGGTGAACCCGCGCGTCAGCCGCTCGTCCGCCCTGGCCAGCAAGGCGACCGGCTATCCGATCGCCCGGGTGGCGGCCCAGATCGCGATCGGGCGCCGGCTGGCCGAGATCCCGAACGTGGTCACCGGCACGACCGTCGCCGCCTTCGAGCCGGCGCTCGACTACGTCGTGGTCAAGCTGCCGCGCTTCCCGTTCGACAAGTTCCCGACCGCGGACCGGACCCTGGGCAGCCAGATGAAGGCGACCGGCGAGGTGATGGCGATCGACCGCACGTTCGGGGCGGCCCTGAACAAGGCCCTGCGCGGGCTCGAGCAGGCCGGCGCCGGGCCGCTGGCCGAGGACCCGGCCTGGGTCCCGACGCTCGACTACCTGGGCGCCGTCTACGGTCTCGGACACGACGGCCGGGAGCTCCCCGACGACGAGCCGGTCCGCTGGGTCGGCCCCGACGGCGTGCTGTGCGAATCGGCCCGCCATGCCGAGCGGGCGGCGGCGCCGCTCGTCCTGCGCCGCTTTCTCGCCCCCTCCGACAGCCGCCTGTGGCGGATCCTGGCCCTCCTCCGGCGGCGGGTGCCGGGCCGGACGATCGGGGAGGCGACCGGGATCAG
>CAYMBB010000125.1:1605-7399 GCA_964388515.1 uncultured Anaerolineaceae bacterium | reverse complement strand
CCGCGCCGACGTAGCTCAGCGGCAGAGCAGCTGTTTCGTAAACAGCAGGTCCTCGGTTCAAATCCGAGCGTCGGCTCCAGCGATCATGTTCCGAAGCCGGCCCCCGGGCCGGCTTCGCGGCTGTCCAGGGCATCGGCCGGTCGCGCAGCGACGACCACGGACGTTCAAGGGGTTCCCGTTCGGCATATTCCGTGTTAGTCTGACTAACATGAACACGCCCGAACGACGTCCCTATCGCATGGTCCGCCGCGCCGCGAGCGCGGCGGCGACCCGCGAGCGGATCCTGGACGCCGCGGTCGAGGCGTTCTGGGAACAGCCGGGCGGCCAGGTCTCGCTCGATGCCGTCGCCGATCGAGCCGGCGTCTCCGTGCAGACGGTCATCCGGCGCTTTGGCGGCAAGGAGGGTCTCCTCGCGGCCGCGCTCGAACGGGAATCGAGGCGGGTCCGGGCCAGTCGGGATCCGGCTGCCGTGACCGACACCGCTGGCGCGGTCGCGCAGCTCGTGGCGCACTACGAGGCGATGGGCGAGCGCGTCCTTCGGATGCTGGCCGAGGAGACACGCGCCCCCGCCCTCCGGACGGTCGTCGATACCGGCCGTCGTGTCCACCGGGACTGGTGCGAGTCGGTCTTCGCCTCCAGCCTCGCCGGCCTGACCGGCCCGACCCGCGCGCGGCGTCTCGCCCAGCTCGTCGCGGTCTGCGACGTCTACACCTGGAAACTGCTCCGTCGGGACGCCGGCCTGAGCCGGAGCGAGACGGAGCGTGCTCTGCTCGAGCTGATCGAGCCGCTCCTGGAGGGATCCTGATGGCGCGCGTCCTGGCCTACACCTCGCCCGCTCGAGGCCACCTCTATCCGCTCACCGCGATCCTCGGCGAACTCCGTGGACGCGGTCACGAGGTGGCCGTCCGAACCCTCGCCTCCGAGGTTCCGCTGATGCGGCAGCAGGGCTTCGCGGCCGCCCCGATCGAGGCCCGGATCGAGGCGATCCGGCACGACGACTGGCAGGCAGCGAACCCTCGCACGGCCCTCGCCCATTCGGTCGCGACGTTCGTGGCGCGAGCCGAGCACGACGCCCCCGATCTGCGCGGCGCGATCGAGGCCGAGCGCCCCGACGTCGTCATCGTCGACATCAACACCTGGGGCGCGATGGCGGCCGCCGAGGCCTGGGGCGGCCCGTGGGCCGCCTTCTGCCCCTACCCACTGGCGATCAGCTCGCGTGACGCGCCACCATTCGGCCCCGGCTTCCCGCCGGCGCGGGGACCGCTCGGTCGGCTGCGCGATCGAATCGCCCGGCCCCTCGTTCTGGGCGTGCTCGAGCGGACGATGGTTCCGCGGGCCAACACCGTCCGGGCCAGCCTGGGTCTCCCTCCGGTCGCGAGCGCCGACGCGATGTTCCGTCGCCCGCCGCTCCTCCTCTACCTGACCGCCGAACCGTTCGAGTATCCTCGGCGCGACTGGCCGGAGAACGTCGTGATGGTTGGTCCGTGCGAGTGGGAGCCGGCGTCGGATCCGCCGCCCTGGCTGGACGAGGTCAGGGACCCGATCGTTCTGGTCACGACCTCGTCCGAGTTCCAGGACGACGGACGGCTGGCCCAGGCTGCGCTCGACGGCCTCGCCGGCGAGCCGGTGTTCGTGGTCGTCACGCTCCCCGCCGGCGATCCCGCCACGTTCCGCGTCCCCTCGAACGGGCGGGTCGAACGCTTCGTCCCGCATGGGCCGATCCTCGACCGGGCGGTGTGCGCGGTCACCCACGGTGGGATGGGCGCGACGCAGAAGGCCCTTGCCCGCGGCATACCGGTCTGCGCAGTGCCCTTTGGGCGGGACCAGCCCGAAGTTGCCCGTCGCGTCGAGGTCGCCGGCGCGGGGACTCGACTCCCGGCCGGCCGCCTGACGCCAGGCCGGCTTCGCGACAAGGTCCGCGAGGCGATCGGGTGCGCCGAAGGCGCGCAGCGGGTCGCCGCGGCGTTCGCGGCAGCCGGAGGTCCGAGCGCCGCGGCCGACGCCCTCGAGCGCCGGCTGCTCAGGGCAGCGCCCGGCAGAACATGAGCGACCCGTCCTGGCACCGCCGTTGGTCGCCCCTGCTGACGAGCGCTGCGGGCGAGGGGATCCTTGTTGGCCCTCGAGTCAGCGGAGCGGCCTGTCAAGCCCTGGCGACGAGGTGACGGCCGGCGCCAACCGGCAGCGATGGCTCCGGCGCCTCGGCGGCCTGGTCGAGACGGGCCCGGCGTTCGGCCTCGAGGAGCGGAACGAGGGCCTCGATCGAAGCCTGGATCGTCCGCTGGAGCTCGAACCTGGCGACCGACAGGATCGCCCGGTCCTTGGCCGACCGGGGCCGGGCGAGGGTGATCCGGACCCTCGTGGCGGTCGGGACCGGCTCGCCCGTGATCGGCTCGAGGACGTAGCTCATCGTCAATGGCGGCAGGCCGGGCATCGGCAGGTGCGAGCGATCGGTCAGGTACTCGTACGGGCGCCAGTCGAGGATCTCTTCGACGACGGCGTCCTTGCCGTGGACGCAGTGATTCGTGGTGCCGACGCCACGACGACCGGCCTGGGGCGCCTCGAGCACCGCCGTTACTCCTGACTGCCAGCGCGGCCGCCGGATCGGAGAGGTGAGGTACGACCAGACGAGCTCGGGCGAGCCGGGAAGGTCACGCTCGTAGACCCAGAGGGCGTCCTCGGGCTCGACCCTGACCCGGGTCCGCTCCTGCTCGGCCCGCCAGGCGGCCTCGAGATCGCGCACCCAGCCGGTCACCTCGCCGATCCCCTCGTACACGGCCGTGTGCTCGACCAGGCCGAGAGCCAGCGGGTCGGCGCCCATCGCCCGGATGCAGGCCGCCGAGTAGATCGCGTAGGCCCGGATGCCGAGCTGCTCGCCGACCGCGTTCTTGAGCAGGCGGTGAACGACGATCACGTCGCTCCCGACGAGCTCTTCGCGCCCGGCGATCCGCTGGCGCAGGACCGTCCCGTGGTGGACGACAAGCTTCAGATCGAGCGACGGAATGAGGATGCACGCGTTGCACTCGCATTTCGAGGCCTGTCCGATGTCGCGCAGGCGCCGTCGGAAGGCGAAGTAGCAGTGCTCGACCGTGTCCTGGAGCTCCGAACCGTCGATCGTTTCGGCGAGCACGTAGGCGAACGCGGCGTCGCCCTCGAGCTTGGCCAGGCGGAAGGCCGGCCGGAGCGCCGAGACGACCGTGGAGATCAGGTCGGCCAGGATGTCCTGGGCGTGGTCGAGCTCTGCCCCGGCGAGGTAGCTCGTGTACCCGGAGATGTCGGCGATGACGAGGCAGGCTGGCTCGGGCTTGAGCACTGGGACGCGCCTCTGATCGAGCGGCGCAGGCACTCGGCGGAGCGCCTGCTGCGGGCGAGGATAGCACCGGGTCGACGGGCGGTCGAGAGCCCCCGGGTGGCGTCGCGTGGGCGGCGGCTGGTGGGCGCCGTCCCCGAGCCGGGGTATCGTGTGCGCCATGCCAGCACGGCAGGAGACGATCCGGGTCGTCGGCCGGGACGTGACGATCACGAACCCGGACAAGCTCTACTTCCCGCGCGCCGGGTACACCAAGCTCGACCTCGTGCGCTACTACCTCCTCGTCGCCGAGGGGGCGCTGCGCGGCGTGGCCGGCCGGCCGATGGCGCTCAAGCGGTTCGTCGACGGAGCCGAAGGCCCGTTCTTCTTCCAGAAACGGGCGCCGGCCTCGCGGCCGCACTGGATCGAGACGGTCGAGCTCTCGTTCCCGTCGGGGCGGACGGCCGAGGAGGTGGTCGTGCGCGACGCGGCCCAACTGGCCTGGGTCGTCAACCTCGGCTGCATCGACCTCAACCCGCACCCGGTCCGCGCCGACGACCTCGACCACCCCGACGAGCTGCGGGTCGACCTCGATCCCGTCCCGGGCGTCCCATGGTCGCAGATCCGGGACGTTGCGGCCGTCACTCGGGAGGCGCTCGAGGCGGTCGGGCTCGTCGGCTGGCCGAAGACATCGGGCTCGAGGGGGATCCACGTCAACGTCCGGATCGAGCGCCGCTGGACGTTCCCAGAGGTCCGTCGGGCCGCGCTCGCGCTGGCCCGCGACGTCGAGCGGCGGGCGCCCGCGATCGCGACCTCGAAGTGGTGGAAGGAGGAGCGCCACGGCGTCTTCCTCGACTACAACCAGAACGCGAAGGACCGGACCGTCGCCTCGGCGTACTCGGTCCGACCCACCCCGGAGGCGCGGGTCTCGGCGCCGTTCCGATGGGACGAGCTGGCGTCGCTCGAGCCGGGCGACTTCACCCTGGCGACGATGCCGGCGCGGTGGGCGGCGGTGGGCGACCCGGGCGCCGGGATCGACGAGGCGGTCGGGTCGCTCGAGGCGCTCCTCGAGCTCGCCGCCCGGCACGAGGCCGAGGGACTGGGCGATGCGCCCTGGCCACCCCACTACCGCAAGCAGGAAGGCGAGCCGCCGCGGGTGATGCCGTCCCGGCGGCGGTCGTCGATGCCGCTGATCGAGATCGCCCGGGCCGCCACCCAGGCCGAGGCGCTCGCAGGGTTGGAGCGCTGGAAGACGCGCTGGCCGGCGGCCGCGGCGCACCTCGAGCCGGCCGACGTGCTCGTCGACTCGATGCGCGGCCGCTCGACGACCTGGACCCGGATCCGGCTCAACCTGCGCCACGTCCCCGAGGCGGAGCGCCCGCCTCAGGAGCCGCCCGACCCGGACTACGACCCGTGGGCCGGGTACGAGGGCGCCGACCGGTCCGGGCTGACCGAGCGCCCGGCGCGGAAGCCGAAGGGTGACCCGGCGAGGTAGTCCTATGCCCCGGCGCGGCCGAGGATCGCGGCAACCTCGACCAGGTAGCGCGCCCCGCCGACCACGCACAGCACGAGCAGGACGGCGCGGCCGAACGCCGCCACCCAGGCTCGGTCGTGGGCGTGACGGAGGATGCCGACCCCGACGACGGTGAGGTACATGGCCAGCAGCAGCGACGGGTCGAAATCCGTGCCGGCGAGGCCGAGTACGGTCATCACCACGAACAGGAACGCCAGCGAGGCAACGACGACGGAGGCGTGCACGACGGTTCCGCGATCGGTGGCGGCCGGCAACCGGCGCTCGAGCCAGGTGTCGACCGGGATCGCCACGACGCCGGCGACGATGAACGGCGCCGAGAACAGGAGGACGTCGGCGGCCGGCGAGGCGAGCCGGGCAAAGTCGACATTTCGGCTCGTGACCAGCGTCGAGCCGAAGATCGCCACCATGGCCAAGCCGAACAGGATGCTGCGGACGAGCGTCCCGCCGGGGAACAGCGACGCGAAGGCAAGGACCATGACCGACCCGAAGAGGACACCGAAGAGCGTCCCCGAGATGACGAGGAACAACGACCCCGGGGTCGTGATTGTGCCGACGGCGGCGCCGGCGTCAGTCAGGCGACCCGTCGCCTCCGGGTCGAGGACGGCCACCGCGCGCATTGCCAGCCGCCCGGCCAGGCCAGCCGCGACACCTCCCGCGAGCGCCGCGAGGCCGGCGGCCAAGGTCGACCGGCCGAGCGACGACATGAAGGTCGGGAAGTCAAACAAGCGCGCTTCGTCGCGCGCGACCGGCGGGGTCATGGGACGCTCCTGGTCGGTTTGGCAGGTGGCACCAGCCTGCGCCCGGCTGTCAAGCCCGGCATTCCCGTGGCGGCATGGGCGTGGCGGCATGGGCCATGGCGGCATGGGCCGCGGCACCCCGGATCGATTGCCCCGAGCTATGCCCGTGGCGGCATGGGCCGTGGCGGCATGGGCCGCGGCACCCCGGATCGATTGCCCCGAGCTATGCCCGTGGCG
>CAYMBB010000125.1:0-1505 GCA_964388515.1 uncultured Anaerolineaceae bacterium | reverse complement strand
GCATGGGCCGTGGCGGCCCAGGGCACGTCTCGGACCCGGAAACGCGCCGAGCCCGCGTTGACGCCCGGAGTCCGCGTGGCGCGCCGGGCTCGCGCCCTCCGCGAGACTGCCTCTGTCGATGTCCCACGGGGCATGACATGCCGCCACGGGCATGAGCTGGAGAAGAGTGAGGCGTGCGGAGGACGGCGGGCGCTCGAGGAACGCCCAGGGAACGCCCGAGCGCGAGCGCGCACCCCGGCGCGGCACGGGTGCGCACCCCGGCGCGGCACGGGTGCGCGCACCACGCCGCGGCGCGCACCCCAACTAGCGCGACGCGCCGACCGGCGGCGTGACCGGGGGCGTGACCGGCGGCGGCAGGATGATCCCGACGAGCGCGGCGACGAGGCGATCCGGGTCGGTGCGTGACTGGTTCGTCGTGACCGCGATCGCGATCCGCGACTCGGTGAAGTAGCGCATCACGGCCCGCGTCCCGAGCAGGCGCCCGGAGTGGCCGACCGCCGTCCACCCGCCCAGGCTGACCTGCTGGACCGCGAGCCCGTAGGGGCGGGGCGGACCGAACGCCACCGTCCGGCTGACGTCGAGCATCGCGGCCAGCGACTCGGGGCGAAGGACCCGCCCACCGTAGAGGGCGCGTGCCCACCGGGCCAGGTCCCAGGAGCTCACCGCCAGCGCCCCCGTGTCCCCGGCCGCGGTCACCACCGAGGTGAACGGCACGATCGCGCTCCCGTCCGACTGGTCGATCGGCCGCGCGCTCGCGCTCGAGGTGGCGAACGTGTAGGCGTGGGCGACCGGGACGCGCGGCAGCTCGGCGCCCTGGTACGTGGCACTCAGGAGCCGGAGTGGCCCGAAGAACCGGGCCCGGAGCTGGGCCGCCACGCTCGCCCCGCCGGCACGCCGGGCGATCAGGCCGAGGAGCACGTAGTTCGTGTTCGAGTAGCGCCAGCCGGTCCCCGGCGCGAAATACGGGTCCTTGACGTAGCGCAGGTCGAGGGCCGGCGTCCAGACCCGACGCTTGGCGCCCACGAGCGCCGGGTCGATCAGCCGGTTCGAGAAGAAGTCGTAGACGCCGCTGGTGTGGTCGAGCAGCTGGCGGATCGTCACCGCGGGGTCGACCGGGGCGCTCGGCAGCCAGCGCACGACCGGATCGTCGAGGCCGAGCCGCTTCTCCTCGGCGAGCTTGAGGACGAGCGCCGCGGTGAACGTCTTGGTGATGCTGCCGACGCCGAACGGCGTGCTCCGGGTGACCGGCGTCCGCGCCGCGACGTTGGCGTACCCGCTGACGCCGGACCAGGCGCGGCCGTCGGGCCAGATGATCGTCACGGAGAGTCCCGGAATCCCGTACCGGGCGCGAAACTCGTCGAGCGCCGCCTGGAGGATGCCCGAGGGGATCGCGCCGCTGACGAGCAGGGGCGCCGGCGCGGGCGGCGGTGCGTCCGGGCGAACGACCGGCGCGGTCCCGACCGAGGAGGCGGTCCCGACCGAGGAGGCGGTCCCGACCGAGGAGG
>CAYMBB010000124.1:0-7404 GCA_964388515.1 uncultured Anaerolineaceae bacterium | reverse complement strand
CGCCAGCTCTTCGCCGAGGGCCTCGTCCTGCCGCCGGTCCGGCTCGAGACCGCCGCCGGGCCGGTCGAGGACTTGTGGGCCGTGATCGCGGCCAACGTGCGCGACCCGGTCGCCACGCTCGCCGACCTGGGCGCCCAGGCGGCGGCCTGCCGGGTCGGCCAGCGGCGCCTCCTCGAGCTCTGCCAGCGCTGGGGCTCGGTGACCCTCGGGGCCGCCTTCCGGGCCGCCCAGGCGCACGCCGAACGGCGGACCCGGGCGGCGCTCGCGGCGCTCGCCGACGGGGAGGCCGAGGCCGAGGGCTTCCTCGACGACGACGGCGCGGGCGGCCCGCCGACGCGGATCCACGTCCGGCTGGCCAAGCGGGGCGAGCGGCTGACGGTCGACCTGTCGGGTTCGGCAAGCGAGGTCGCGGGCGCGGTCAACAACCCCTGGGCGAGCACGCTCGCCTCCATCGCCTATGTCGTCCGCGCCGTGAGCGACCCGACGATCCCGGCCAACGACGGCACACTCCGCCCGGTCGAGGTCGTCTGCCCCGAGGGTTCGGTCCTCCGCCCGAGGCGGCCGGCCGCGGTGAGCGTCCGCCACCTCACCTGCCAGCGGCTAGCCGACACGCTCGTCAGGGCAGCGGCCCGGCTGTGGCCCGAGGTGGCGGTCGCCGGGCACTTCGTCGGCTTCTTCTCGATCATGGCCGAGGGGCCGTCGCCGCGCACCGGACGGCCGGTCGTCCTCCAGGACGTCGTGGGCGGCGGGACCGGCGCTCACGGGCCGCGTCGTTTCCCCGACGGCCGCCTCGAGCCTGGTGGCGACGGGCTCGACGGGGTCGACACGCACCTCTCGAACGTCGGGCTCCTGTCGGCCGAGGTGTGCGAGCTCGAGTACCCCTGGCGGCTCGTCCGCTCCGAGCTGATCGCCGGCTCCGCGGGACGAGGGCGCTGGTCCGGCGGCCGGGGCCTGCGCCGGACGTACGAGGTGCGTGGGGTCGCCCAGTCGGTCGTCCTCTACTGCGAGCAGACCGACCCGCGCTTTCGGCCCTGGGGCGCGGCCGGCGGCGAGGACGGGGCACCGACCCGGCTGATCGTTCGCGATCCGCTCGGCCGCCGGATCCGGGTCCGTCCCAAGAGCACCCTGCGCCTCGAGCCCGGCTCCACGGTCACGATCGAGACCGGTGGTGGCGGCGGCTACGGCGCGCACGTCAGGACTGTGCCCTCGCGTCCCCGCCGCGGTCGCTAGATTCGCCTGATGAGCAGACCATTCCGCCTCTACATCTGTTCCGACATCCACGCCTCCGAGCGCTCCTGGCGCAAGCTGCTGAACGCGACGAAGGCGAACGTGTACAAGGCCGACGCCGTCCTGATCGCCGGCGACCTGACGGGCAAGGCGCTCGTGGCGGTCGTGCGCGGCGAGGACGGCGGCGAGTCGTGGACGGCGACCGTGCTCGGCCAGCGCCGGGTTGCCCGGACCGAGGAGGAGCTCGTCGCCCTCGAGCGCTCGATCGCCGACCTGGGCTACTACGCCGTCCGGGTCACGCCCGAGGAGCGGGCGGCGATGGAGGCGGATCCGGCCCTCGTGAAGCGCCACTTCAGCGAGCGGATCACTCATCGCGTGCGGGAATGGATGGCCCTGGCCGCCGAGCGGCTCGAGGGTTCCGGCGTCCCGGTCTACCTCATGCCCGGGAACGACGACGAGTTCGAGATCGACCCGCTCCTGGCCGAGTCGACCTACTGCCGGAACGTGAACGAGCAGGTCGTCGAGCTCACCCCCTGGCACCAGCTGGTGAGCATGGGCTGGTCCTCGCCGACGCCCTGGTCGACGCCCCGGGAGCTGCCCGAGGAGGAGTTCCTGGACCGGTTGTCGGCGCTCCTCAAGGGCGTGCGCGACCCGCGCCGGACGGTGATCATGACCCACGTCCCGCCCTACGACTCCGGGCTCGACACGGCGCCGCTCCTGTCGCCGGACCTGCGCCCGACCGTGAGCGCCGGTGACGTCCTGCGCGGACCGGTTGGCTCGACCGGCGTGCGGCGGGCGATCGAGTCGTTCCGGCCGGTGCTCGGCGTCCACGGCCACATCCATGAGTCGGGCGGTGAGCGCCGGATCGGCGACACGCTGTGCGTCAACGCCGGCTCGGAGGCGTCGATGGGCATCCTGCGCGGATATCTCGTCGACCTCGGCCCGGACGGGGTGGAACGGACGCTGCGGGTCGAGGGGTAACCGAAGGCGGCGGGTCGGCCGGTGGCCGGCGCGGCCAGTGCCAGTACGGTCAGCGCTGTAGCCGCCGCCGTCAGCGCACCGAGGGATCAGCACGCGGAGGGGTCAACGCGGCCGGCTCGCCCTGGTGCCTGCCCCCCTGCCCGAGCCGATGCCCCCGCCACCGTCCGCCCCAGGCGTTCGGCCCACGTCGCCGCGGCGGCCGAATCCCCAGCCCGCCGGGCCGCGGTGAGCGCCTCCAGGAGCCGGAGCGCGACGAGGCTACGGAGGCGTTCGGCGGTCGCCGGATCGGAGTCGACCTCGGCCGCCTCGAGGAACACCGGCCAGGCGACGCGGTGGACCTCCGGGTGGTGAAAGGCCACGATCCAGCCCCACCAGGCGATGTCGAAGAGCGGGTCGGCGAGGCGGGCGAACTCCCAGTCGAGGACCGCGACGACCCGGCTACGGTCGACGATCACGTTCGCGGGCACCCAGTCACCGTGGGCGAGGACGGCCCGCCGGCCGGCGAACAGGACCGGCAGCCGGGCAATCGCGTCGGCCAGGCCGGCGCAGGTCGAAGGCTCGAGCTCGGGACCGAGAGAGCCGAGCCAGCGACCGGCGACGCTCGCCAGCCGCAGCGGGTCGGCCCAGGCGGAGGGCAGCCGGCAATGCTCCGGCGGGACCTCCCGCAGGCGCCGGGCCAGGCGTCCCATCTCGACCGCCAGGGCGACGGCGCCGGCCGGGTCGGCCAGGAGCTCCGGGCCGGGCGTCCCGGCCACGAAGGAGGTGACGATCAGTGCCGGCCGGGCGTCCGGATCGGCGGCCACGAGCCGTGGCGTGGGGACCCCGGCAGGGTCGAGGAGCGAGGGCAGGAGGCGCGCAACGCGGATCCGGTGGCGCGCCCGCGGCCCGCCGACGAGCTGACCGACGGCAAACCGGCGCCCGTCTTCGGCCGTGACGAGCCGGGTCTGGTTCGAGAAGCCCCAGCGGGCGGGCTCGGTGGCGACGATCCGTCCGCCGACGAGCCGGGCGACGAGGTCGTCCGGCGCCGCCGGCCGGTCGGGAGTCACTCCCTGCCGGCCACGCGCCGGGCGGTCGGGCGCTCGGCGACCGGGATGACGAGTCGGAGGGCGGTCTGGGTCTCCGAGAACGAGACGACCTTGTTGTCGACGAGGCCGGCCGCCCTGGCGGCGGCGATCACGTCGGTGTCGCGCAGGGTCGCCGAGCGGCCCTTGGCCGACACGACCCAGACCGCACCGTCGGGCGTGATCGCCTGTCGCAGCCGGCCGAGGACGGCGAGATCCGCCGGCGAGTCCGCGGCCAGGAAGACGAGGTCGGTCGTCGCCCGGGGTAGCCCCTCGAGGACGCTGCTCGTGCGCTCGGCCAGGAGCGCGCGGAAGGCCGGGTCGGCGACCCCGACCAGGGCGACCCGGGCGCCCGGCCGGACCCCGAGCTTGTCGAGGAGCGGGCGGATCGAGACCGACTCGGGCATGGTGCGATCCTGCCACGCCACCCGCCTCGTGTCACCCCGCGCCCGGACCGGCCCGCCTATCCTTGCCTGCCATGGTCGACGGTCCGCTCCTCGTCCACGGGCCCCGCTCGGGCGCGTACGACTTCGGTCCCGGTCATCCGCTGACGCCTCGCCGCTTCGGTCCGGGGATCGACCTCCTCGCCGCGCTCGGAGCCCGGTCGGGTCTCGCGCCCGAGCCCGCCACCGACGACGAGCTCCTGGCGATCCACACCCGCGCCTACCTCGCCGCCGTCCGCCGCTTCTCGGCTGACCCGTCCGCGCCACCCGAGGCGGGGATTGGGCCGGGCGACAATCCGCCCTTCAGGGGCATGCACGAGGCCGCAGCGAGCGTGGCCGGGGGGTCGCTGCGGGCGGTCGAGGCGATCCTGCGAGGCGACGTCGAGCACGCCTTCCACCCCGGCGGCGGGCTGCACCACGCGCTGGCGGACCGGGCCAGCGGCTTCTGCATCTACAACGACCCGGCCCTCGCCATCGCCCGGGCCCGGACGGCCGGACGGCGCGTCCTGTACGTCGATCTCGACGTCCACCACGGCGACGGCGTCCAGGCGATCCACGCCGCCGATCCGGGCGTGCTGACGATCTCGTTCCACGAGTCGGGCCGCTACCTGTTCCCGGGAACCGGGGCCGTCGGCGAGCTGGGCGCGGGGGAGGCAGCCGGGACCGTGGTCAACGTGCCGTTCGAGCCGCTGACCGGGGAGCAGGCCTGGTTGGCGGCGATCGAGTCGCTCCTGCCGCTGCTCGCGGCCGCCTTCGGCCCGGACCTCGTCGTCAGCCAGCACGGCGCCGACAGCCACGCCCTGGATCCGCTCGCCCACCTGCGCGTGACGACGACCGCCATGGGCGCCGCCGCCCGGCTCGTCGATCGTGTCGCCCACCGCCGGGCCGGCGGAGCCTGGCTCGCGACCGGCGGCGGGGGCTATGACGTGTACCGCGTCGTGCCCCGCGCCTGGGCTCTGACCTGGCTTGCCGGGGCGCACACCGAGGTGCCCGAGGCGACGCCGCCGGCCTGGCGCGCGCGCTGGGCTGGGGAGGCGCGCCGCCATGGCCAGGCGCCGCTGCCGGAGCGCTTCCACGACGGGCCGAACGCCGGGCTGCCGGTCGAGGCCGGCCAGCGCCAGGCCGAGGCCCGCGCCCTCGAGACGGCGGCGCTCGTCCGCTCGATCGTCGTGCCTGCGCTCCTGCGCGAGGCGGTGGACCGAGGCTGGTGGTCGCCGATCGAGCCGGTCGCGGGCCGAGGGCAGACCGACGTTCCCGCCCCGGGCGCTGGTGTGTCCGGCGCGGACGTCTTCCCCGGTGACGGCGAGACCCCGACGGTCGTCGGTCCGCTCGATCGCGCTTCCCTCGAGCGGCTGGCGCTCGCCCCGCGGGTGATCCCGCCGGCCGACCCGGTCGAGGGGCGGGTGATCCTGGCCCGGGCCGCCGGGGCCGGGCTGGTGGTCGTCGGGGCCGTGCTCGGGACGACGCTCGTCGGGGTCGTGGTCCTCGATCCCGGTCGGCCTCCCGGCCGTGCGCCGGTCGCGCGCCTGCTCGCCCTGGGCGTCGCGCCCGTCGCCCGCGGCCAGGGTCTCGGCCCGGCGCTCCTCGCCCGCGCCCTGGCCGAGGTGCCGCCCGGGCGGAGCGTCGAGGCGATCGTGACCGTCGGCGAGCGCGACCCGCTGGCGCCGCTCGAGGCGGCCCTCCGGCGCACGATCGCCGAGCGGCTGCTCCGGGCGGCGGGCTTCCGGCTCGTCGCCCCGACCGGCGCCCTCGCTGCCACCGACCCGTGGGCGATCCGGGCCCTGCGCAACGGCCCGGGTCAGCGGTGACGTGGCGACCGGACCGGGGTGCCATCGGGCCCGGGAAGCCGTGACCTCCGGACGTCCTGCCCGGCTCGGTCCGCCTGCTAGGGTGATCCTGGTTCGATCGCCGGCCAGGCTGGGCGTCCGCTCATGGCCCCGAGATCGGCCGCTGGGCGTCCGCGATGCGGGATGCAGTCAAGGAAGGGCAGGTTCGACGATGCAGATCACCTCACCCGTGCACCGCCTGGGTGTTGCCGTCCTGCGCGTTGCCGTGGGCATCATCCTCCTGTGGGCTGGCCTCGAGAAGCTGCTTGGGGCCGGGCCGAACGGCTGGAGCGCCGCCGGGTTCCTGAAGTTCGGTACCGCCGGCACGCTTGGGTGGCCGTTCGTCTCGGGCGAGCCGGCCGAAGGGACGATCTTCAACCCGACCCACGACTTCTGGGTCGGCCTGGCCGGCAACGATGCGGCGATGGGGATCGTGAACTTCCTCGTCGTGTTCGGCGAAACGGCGCTCGGGATCGCGCTCATCCTCGGCATCCTGACCAGGCTGAGCGCGGCGCTGAGCGCGCTGATGATGTTCCTCTTCTTCCTCGCCGCCTGGGATTTCCAGTTCGGGATCGTGAACCAGCATCTGACCTACATGGTCGTCTACCTCGCCGTGGCGGGCCTCGGTGCCGGCAAGTACTACGGTCTGGATGGGATGCTGGCCGAGCGCGGCGTTGCCGCCGACCGGCCCTGGCTCCGGAAGTGGTTCCTGTCCGGCGACCCGGCGGAGCCGATCGCAGCCTGACAAGCTCGACCGGCCGGCCGCGCGGTGGGCGGGTCGGCCGGGTCAGCAGCCCATCCGCCTCGGACGGCGGGCCGTCACGCCCGCCGTCCGATTCTGCGTGCGACGCTGGTGGCCCCCCGGAAGCCCGACGGATCCCCCGGCCGATCGTATGATGCGCGGATGTGCGAGCAGTTCATCGCCCGCGCCGAGGAGCCCTTCCGGCTCGCCGAGCTCTGGCCGTTCACGGAGCGCCTCGAACGCTACGGGATCGCCGGCTTCGGCTGGGGCGCGGCCTGGCTTGGCCCGGACGGCCGCCTCGCGACCTACCGTGACGTGCACGCCTTCCGTGACGATCCCGGCCGCGAGGCGCTCGGGGCGACCGAGCTGACCTCGGTCCTCGTCCATCTGCGGCGACCCTCGAAGCTCTCGACGCTCAGCCTCGCCGACACGCAGCCGTTTCTCGATCCGGCGGGCCGCTTCGCCTTCAGCCACAACGGCGACCTGCGCGGCTACCGCCGCTGGCGGAACCGGTACCGCGGGCAGGGCCGGATCCATGGCCGGGCCGACTCCGAGGTCGGTCAACGCTGGCTCGAGGACGAATGGCGATCCGACGAGCCGGTCGGCCACCTGCTCGCCGCGCTCCACGACGCGTTCGGGGGTGACGCCAACCTCGCCCTCCTGGACGCCACGGGCAGACCCCACGTCTACGCCGGAAACACCGAGAATCCGGTCTTCACGTTCCGGCTCGGCCCGATCCGGCTCGCCTCGACCGGGATCTACTCGCTCGACCGGTCCCTCTTCCGGTTCGTTGCCCCGGGGGCGAGCGAGCGCCGCCTCGTCCCGCTGGGCACCACGGTCTCGCTCGACTGACCCGGCCGCCGGCACCGACGGTCGCGGCTGCGGCCGGGCACGAGCGGGCGATCGCCTCGATGCTCGCCCGCCGCGCGCCGGCCGCGCGGCTGATCAGCCCCTCAGCCCGTTCGGCGGTTCAGTCGCTCAGCCGCTGCGGAGCCCGACCAGGGCGCGCAGGGTCGCGCCCACCCGCCCCCCGGCCAGCCCCCCCCCCCCGAGCCGGTCGCCCACCCAGCGCCCCCCCCAGGCCCAGCGCCCGCCGCCCCACCGCCGCGCCGGGCCCGGCCCGG
>CAYMBB010000123.1:0-7419 GCA_964388515.1 uncultured Anaerolineaceae bacterium | reverse complement strand
CCCGATCGGAGGAAGCTGGATCAGCGCGGCAGGTTCCATGCCCGGAGCATCCGGCGAGCCCGTGACACCTAGTCTGTCACAGCCTCGTTCACCACTCGCGCGACTTCCACGAGCCGGCAGAACGCGTTCGCCAGGCGCATCTGCTCCGGCGTCCGGCAGCTCACCCGGAGCAGCTCGGGGCTGCAGACCAGGATCGCCAGGCCGCGGGCGCGCGAGATCGCCACGTTCAGGCGGTGGCCGCTGTAGAGAAAGTCCATGCCCCGTGGGGCATCATCGGGCGACGACGTCGCCGTCGAGTAGATCGCGACCGTGCCCTCCTGGCCCTGGAACTTGTCGACCGTGCCGACCCGGGCGCGCTCGCCGAGCCGTTCGCCGACCGCCCGGTGGATCTCGGCGACATGGGCGTTGTACGGGGCGACGACCAGGATCTCGCCGAGATCGAGCCGCCCGCTCACGCCGTGGCGGTCGGTCCACGACCGGCCGCGCAGGCGCGCGATCAGCTCCGCCACCCGGGCCGCCTCGTCGCGCGAGCGGGCCTGGTCGAGGGCGTGCTCGACCGGCAGCCAGGCGATCCCGACCTCGCCGATCAGGTCGGCCGGCGCGATCCGGATCCGGCTGGTCGATGGATGCGGCCGCAGCTTGCCCTCGTAGAAGATCTCCGAGATGTAGTCGTTGATCGCCGGATGGAGCCGGAACGTCGTATCCAGGAGAATCCCGCGCTCGGGAGCGATCGTGGCCGCCTCTCCCACCAGGTGCTCGAGGGCCGACGCGCCGGCCCCCTCGGGGTGCGTGCCCTGGGACACCTGGGGTAGCTGATTCGGGTCGCCGAGAAGGACGATCGAGCGAGCCGCGGCGCCCATCGAGACGACGTTCGCCAGCGACATCTGGCCGGCCTCGTCGACGAACAGGACGTCGAGCAGGCCCTCCATCTCCGGCCGGGCAAAGAGCCAGGGCGTGCCCGCCGCGATGTCATACGTCCCGCCGGCCAGCCCGTCGGCGACGACCCGGTTGTCGCTCGTGACCGTGACCGCCGCCAGACTGGCGGCGTCGTCCCCGTCGTCGCACTTCTGGATGGCCCGGTAGGGCACGGGAGCCGCGCCGGCCGCGGGCTCGCGAGCCGCCTGATCGACCGCCAGGAGCAGGTTCGTGATCGCCCGGTGCGCCTGGGCCGTGACGCCGACCGTCTTGCCGTGGCGGACGAGCTCGACGATCATCCGGGCGCCGGCATGCGTCTTCCCCGTCCCCGGCGGCCCCTGGATCGGCAGGACGGTCTCGTCGAGGTCGAGGACGAGCCGCCGGGCGGCCTCGACCGGATCCTCACCCGGGCGGACGAGCGGCGTGCCCGGGCGGACGTCGAGGACCCGCGGCGGGCGGCGCAGGATCAGCTCGCGCACGGCGCGGGCCGGACCGGGACCATCGATCCCGCCAGCGATCACCTGGTCAGCGATCCGCCCGAGCGCGTCACGCATCGTCCGGGTGTCGATCGGCCGGCCCTCGATGAGCGCCCGCGGGTGGGGCGCCGGGTTCGTCGCCGCCCGGCGCAGGTCGATCGTTCCTTCGAGCTCGTCGAGGCCGACGACCACGCCCGCGGGCCGTTCGGTGGCGGGGTCGACCCAGTTCTCGTCGCCCTCGCGGATCCTGAAGTCCTGGGCGGGGTCGAACCGGTAGCGGTGGACGACCGAGCGCCCGCTCGTGCCGACCACCCCGACGTGGACGAGCCCGGCCAGGGCGGCGCTCTCCGCGTACAGCTCCTCGAGCGGCAGGTCGCGCAGGCGGAAGTACTCCCACCAGGCCGGCTTTGCCTCCCGGCGGTGCCAGTCGAGCAGCTGGGCGAGGAGCCAGCGGCCCTGCTCGAGCTCGTCACGCTCGGCGCGAGCGGCCGGCACGCCCGCGGTCAGCGCCTCGATCCGCCGGCGCGTCTCCTCCTGAGCCTCGCGGACGGCCTCGGGTGGCTCGCCCGGGACCGGGGCCGGGCGGCCGAGCACGATCCCGAACTTCGACTCCGCCTCGCGCCGGCGCTCCTCGAGCCAGGCCCGCAGGCGCCAGGTGGAGAGGCAGTCGTCGCGGTTGTAGGCGGCCAGCTCGTCGAGCAGGTGCTGCTCACCGGTCTTCAGCCAGCGCTCGTACTGGACGACACTGAATCCCGCGTCGGTCACGCCGCCCTCGCGCTCGGGCATGTAGAACTGCTCGATCTTCTTGATCGAGTACGACTCGACCGAGGCCCGCAGCCCCTGCCGCACCGCCTGGTACAGATCGACGAACACGTTGCCCCGCAGGAGCTCGTCGACCTCGTCCTCGCGGGTCGCGTGCCGGCTCATCAGGCGCTTCACCGCCGCCGGCTCGTAGGCCGCGTAGTGGTAGACGTGCATCCCCGGGTCCCGCCGGCGGCGGTCCATGACGAGGTCGATGAACGTCTCGAAGGCGTGCTTCTCCGACGCGGCGTCGTGCCCCCAGATGGCGTGGTAGACGCCCTCGCCGTCGACCTCCTCGACCCAGCCGAGGAGGTACTCGATGCCGCCCTCACCCGCCCACGGGTCGGCCTCGATGTCGAAGAAGACGTCGAGCGGCGACGGTGGCGGGAGCGCCGCCAGTCCGACTCCGGGCTGGGAGGGGTCGGGCGGCAGCAGCTCGTAGATCAGCCGGCCCGTGCGACGACCCTCGAACTGGAGGCGGGCCTGGTGGCGTAACCGGTCGAGCGGCGCGATCGCCAGCTCCCCGACCGGCGTCCCGGCCGGCGAGGCGGCGAGCGCGGTGAGGGTCGCGATACCGTGCTCGGAGAGCGTCTTCGTGTAGCTCCGGCGCATCCCGGCGACGAGGGACAGGTGGTCGTCGGCGCGCCGTCGATCGACGCACATCGGCCACCAGGCGCAGACCCGGCAGTGGTCGACCGGCTCAGGATACGTGGCCGGCTCGGGCCCGTGGCCGAAGAACCGCTCCTCGAAGCGCGCCTTCACGGCCCGGTAGTAGGCGGCGTAGTCGGCCAGCCGGTGGGGATGCGCGATCCCGTCGCCGGTGACGACGTGGACGAACAGCGGCGGCACACCCTGGAGCCGGGTCAGTCCGTCCGCATAGACGCACATCTGGAGGATCGCGTTCGCCTTGACCGTGCGGGTCAGCTTCGTGTCGGCGATTTCGTAGCTCCAGCTCCCGAGCTCCGAGGGACGCTCGACGCGCAGCAGGAAGTCGGCGTGACCGCGCCAGCGCCCGTCGAAGAAGGTCGCCTGGTAGATGACGTCCCGACCAGCCCGCATCGCGGCCAGCGTCTCCGCCTCGGCCACCCGGAGCTGGTCCGGGGTGCGCAGCTCGGCGACCCGAACCCCGTGGATCGAGCGTCCTGCGGCCCGCAGCCGCTCGAGGTAGGCCTGCTCGTGGGCGAAGCCGCGTTCCTGCATCAGCTCGATCTCCGGGTCGAACCGGACCGGCTGCTCCCACCGGCCCTGGGCCCGGCCCAGCTCGAGGGTGGCGAGGTGGTCGCAGTTCAGGTAACCGACGAGATCGGTGGCGCTGACGATCAGCGTCCCGTCGATCAGCTGCATGGTCGCCTCGTCCGGATCAAGGCCGTCATCGTCGCTGCAGCGTACCCGCCGGCGGTGCCAGCTCGCCTGTCACGGCTCCGGGCCCCGGCCAGGGTGACCGCGGCGTCGCCCGCGGCGAGAACGCCCCGGCCGCGCCCGGCCCGGCTCAGGCAGGCGGCAGGACCCGTCCCGGGTTCAGGATCCCGAGCGGATCGAGGGCGGCCTTGATCGCGCGCATCACCCGCACCGCGTCCGGGCCCACCTGCTCGACGAGGTAGTCGCGGCGCACGACCCCGACCCCGTGCTCGGCCGTCACCGTCCCGCCCAGGGCGATCGCCGCCCGGTAGAGATCGCCACGCGCGGCCTCGGTCGTCGCCGCCGCGGTCGGGTCGTCGCGCTCGAAGACGAACGTCGGGTGGAGGTTCCCGTCACCGGCGTGGCCGAACGTCCCGATCGTCACCCCGTACCGCTCCCCGATCACCTCGATCGCCCGGAGCATGGCCGGGATTCGGCTGCGCGGGACGCCGACGTCCTCCATCCGGGCCACGCCGAGCCGCTCGAGGGCGTGATAGGCCATCCGCCGGCCCTGGCGGAGCCAGTCGGCCTCGGCGGCATCGGCCGCCCGGACGACGAGCGTCGCCCCGGCCTGCTCGCACGCCGCCTGGGCCCGGTCGAGCTCGTCGGTCGCGCCCGTCCCGGGCAGGTCCGACTCGACCATCAGCATCGCGGCCGCCTCGCGATCGAGCCCCAGGTGGTGCCAGTCGTCGACGGCGGCGATCGTCACCCGGTCCATCAGCTCGAGCGTGACCGGGCCGAGACCGGCCGCGGTCATCCCGCTCACCGCCGCCCCGGCCGCCTCGAGCGTGCCGAAGAAGGCGAGCAGCGTCGAGCGCGGCGGCGGCGCCGGGCGCAGCCGGAGGGTCGCCTCGGTGATCAGCCCGAGGGTGCCCTGCGAGCCCACGAACAGCTGGGTCAGGGCGTACCCGGCGACGTCCTTGATGTTCCGCCCGCCGGTCCGCACGACGGTGCCATCGGCCAGGACGACCTCGAGCCCGAGCACCGAGTCGCGGGTCTGGCCGTACTTCACGCAGCACAGGCCGCCCGCGTTCGTGCCCAGGTTGCCCCCGATCGTGCACTGCTCGTAGGACGCCGGATCGGGCGGGTAGAAGAGACCGCGCTCGGCGACGGCGGCCTTGAGAGCCGCGTTGACGATCCCCGGCTGGACGACGGCGACGAGGTTCTCGCGGTCGATCTCGAGGATCCGGTTCATCCGCGTGAAGGCGATCGTCAGGGCGCCCTCGATCCCGGCCGCGCCGCCCGAGAGGCCGGTCCCGGCCCCGCGCGCCACGACTGGTAGCCGGTGCTCAGCGGCCAGCCGGACCAGCCCGGCGACCTCGGCCGTCGTCTCGGGCAGCGCCACCGCGAGCGGCAGGCCCGGAGCCAGGTAGGCGGTCTCGTCGCGGCGATGGGCCTCCCGCTCGAGCGGGTCGAGCAGGAGGCGGAGGCCCGGCAACCGCTCCCGGACGCGGTCGAGGAAGGCCTGGCCGGCGGCGGGATCGCTGGTCACGGTCCGGGGCAGGTCACGCCGCCGGGCCGGAGGCGACGGCGCCGGGCTGTCGGACCATGGGCTGGTCCGCCCGCTGCCGGTCGGCCGGGAGCCCGCTCAGCGCTCGCCGGGTCGGTGGCCGACGACCCACCAGGCCACCGGGAAGACCCCGGCCGCGAGCGCCAGCTTCATGAGGTCCCAGAGCACGAACGGCGTCAGGCCGTTGGCGACGGTGTCGGCCGGCGACATCCCGGTCGCCGCCATCAGCCAGGGCAGGCCGGCGGCGTAGATCGCGGCGTTGCCGATCAGCATCGCCGCCACCGAGCCGCCGAGCCGGCGGTCCCAGCCGAGCTCGGCGAGCCGGCCTACGATCGCGCTAGCAAGGAGGAAGCCGAGGAGGTAGCCGCCGGTCGCACCGAGCACCAGCCGACCCTCCTGGACCGAGGCGATCACCGCCACGCCGCCTTTGTGCTCAGCGAAGGCCGGGAAACCGATCACCCCGATCGCCACGTACAGGAGGCTGGCGAGCACGCCCCGCCGGAAGCCGAGCGCACCGCCCACGACGAGGACGCCGAACGTCTGGCCGCTGAACGGCACCGGGTTGTCGCCGATCCTGAAGCTGATCAGGGCGCTGAGGGCGATCAGGAGCGCGCCGGCGAGGACGAGCCCGGCGTGACGGGCGCGCGAGCTGAGGCGTTCACCGATCCTGATCGGGACGAGGAAGTCGCCGATCGTGATGCCGCGTTCGTCCGAGGGGAGACGGTTCAGGCGCGAGGTCGCGAGCGTCATCGGGTACTCCAATGCGGGGTCCGGACGTTGTTCCGGCCTCGCGGCGAGTCTACCAGAGGCTCGAGCCGGTCCGGGCGACCGCTTCTCGAGCGAGCGCTATTCGAACTGGAGCGCCCGGATGATGGAGATCCGGCTCGCCAGGCGGGCCGGCTGCCAGGCCGCGGCCATGGCCACCACGACGCCCATCAGCCCGGCCACGAGGAGCGTCGCCCACGGGACCTCGAAGCCGGCCGGAGCGCCACCCGCCAGGGCGACCATCGCCGCGCCGGCCACGAGGCCCACCCCGCCGCCGAGGATTGCACCGACGAGGCCGAGGACGCCAGCCTCGACGACGACCATCCGGGCCACCTGGCCGCGGGTCATCCCGGTGGCGCGCAGGACGCCGATCTCGCGCACCCGCTCGACGACGTTCATCGTCAGCGTGTTCACGATCCCGAGCCCGGCCATGACCACGGCCAGGATCGCCAGGGCATCGAACAGCCCGAAGACCCGCCCGAGGGCGCCGCCGATCGCGCCCTCGACTGCCGCCAGTGTGTTCGGCTCCAGGGCCAGGCTGCGGGCGATCGACTCGAGCGCCGGTCGCGCCTCGCCGGCTTGCCCGGGTAGGAACCGGACGGCGAAGAAGTCCGCCCCCAGGACCCCGAGCCGGGGCGCGTCCGGCCAGCCGACGAGAACGGCCTCGCCGCCCCGGCCGGGAAGGGTCCGGGCCGCGATCCCGACCACCCGGAGCGCGGCTGAGCCACCCGTGCCACCGAGGACCTCGAACGTGTCACCCAGCCGCACCCCCAGCCGGGAGGCGAGCGCCTCGGGCAGGACGACCGAACCGCCGGCGTCGAGGGCGGCCAGGGCACCGGCGCGGTCGCCGGCCACGAAGCGCAGCCGGCCATCGGCCAGGACGTCGGCCCCGACGATCGCGGCCGCGTCGACCCGCAGGCCCGCGTGGGCAACCTCGAAGGTGGCGACCGGCGTCACGCGGGCGACGCCGTCGACCGCGGCCAGATCGTCCTGGAGGCCTTCGTCGAGGGCGGCCGGCCGGATCGAGGTGACGACCTCGTCGCCGGGCACGACCTCGCCCAACCATGCCGTCGCCGCCTGCCGCGCGTTCAGGGCCAGGCCACCGATGGCGACGACCATCGCCAGCCCGACCGTCAGCGCCCCGAGGGTCAGGGCGGTCCGGCTCCGATCGCGCACGAGCGCGCCGCGGGTGAGCCGCTCCTCGGCCGGCAAGAGGGCCGCGAATGGCAGTCCGGCGATCCTGCCCAGCGGCCCGAGCAGGAACGGCGTCAGGATCGTCCCGACGAGCAGGATCCCGTAGACCGCCAGCGGCCGGACGAGGCCGGCCTCCGCCTGGCTCCGAGGCCAGGCGACTACTCCGGCGACTGCGACCGCGACCAACACCACCACCAGCCAGCGCAGCCCCGCCTGCATGCCGCTGCCGGCGTCAAACCCCGCCCTGAGCGCCACGACGGACCAGATTCGCCCCGCCCCCCAAGCCGGATCGGTCGCCGCAGCGACCGACACGCGCAACCAGCCCGCCGACGCCCGCGCCGGCCCCGCCCGCGCCCGGCC
>CAYMBB010000122.1:3430-7485 GCA_964388515.1 uncultured Anaerolineaceae bacterium | reverse complement strand
GGCGGCGAGGCGGCTGCCTACCGGGCGCTCCTCGCCGGGAAGGCGGACCCGGCCGTCATCGCCCCGGCCCCGGCGAAAGACGTGCGCGACCGGCTCGACGCGGCGATCGCGGACGGGCGGCTGGCCGGGTTCGAGTTCGTCTCGCTGCCGCGGGTCGCGGTCGGAACCGCCGACGGGGTCGCCTTCGTGTCGCCATGAACGGCGACCGTCGTCGACGAGGTCCGGATCGACGGCGGCGTGACCGGCCTCGCCCTCGCCAGCGGACTCGACAGCCCGAAGGTCTATGCCGCGGGCGGTTCGAGCCTGACCGTCATCGACCTCGGCCGACCGGACGACCCGACCCTCCGCCCGGTGGTCGAGACGACCCTTCCGATGCCGGGCACCGTGCGCGACGTCACCTACGACCCGGCCAGCCTGACGGTCCACGTGCTCGGCCGGACGCCCGACGGCAGCAGCCCCACGATCTACGTGGTCGAGCCGCACGCGAACGCGGTCTACGCCGACGCCAGGCTGCCGTTCGAGCCGGCCGCCTGGGCCACGGACGTGGCCCCCCTCTACCCGGCCGAGGACCGCCAGACCATCCTCGCCTTCTCGGCCGCCGGGTCGAGCGCGTCGGTGGACATCGGCAGCCACGCCTTCGCCTGGCGTCTGCCCGGGGTCCTGGCCGGCACGCTGACCGCGGTGCTCATCTACCTCCTCGCCCGGATCCTCTTCCGGCGCAGGGCCGTCGCGGTCCTGGCCGGACTGTTCACGCTCGTCGACGGGATGCTCTTCGTCCAGTCACGGATCGCCATGAACGACGTTTACGTCGGCCTGTTCATCGTCGCCGCCTACGTCCTGTTCGCGGGTCTCTGGCTGGGGAGGTGGCGGTCCCGCCGGGCCTTCTGGGTGCTCACGCCCGCGATCGGGGTCCTGCTCGGGCTGGCCCTGGCCTCGAAATGGGTCGCCCTGTACGCGATCGCCGGTCTCGGTGTCCTCGTCCTCGCCCGCTCGGCCCTCGGTCGGGTCCTGCTCATCGGCGGGCTGGTCGTCGGGACGGCCGTCCTCGGCCTGATCGCGGTCAGCGTCCCGGCCGGCGCGACCAGCGGCGGCAACCTGACGTTCATGTTCCTGATGATCGCCCTGACCCTCGCCGCGGTCGTGGTCACGGTCCTCCACCCGATCGCCTGGACGCTCGAGGAGGTCCGCTTCGCGATCGGTGCGCCGATCGCGGCCGGCGTGGCGCTCCTGCTCGTCGCCCTGCCGCTCGGGCTCATCGGGCCGCGCGCCTGCGATCCGGCGACCGGGGCGTGCTCGAACCCGCCGGTCCTCGAGGTCGCCTTCGCCCTCGTCGTCCTCGGCGGACTCGCCGCCCTCGCCTTCCGGCTCGCCGCCCGGCTCGGGTTCGGCCCGCTCGCGCCGCCATCCGCCCCCGATGATCCCGCGCGCCTGCTGCCGCCCGCCGCCCCTGCCCCCACCGGCTGGCTCCGTCCCGGCTGGGGGCTCGGGCTGCCCATGGCCTGGCTGTTCGCCAGCCTCGTGCTCATCCCGGTCGTGGTCTACGTCGTCTCCTACCTGCCCTGGGTCGCGCTCGGCAACCGGCTGACCGAGACCTGGCCGCCGGGGAACACCGGCCAGACGCTCCTCGACCTGACGCGCTCGATGTACGACTACCACAACAACCTGCGCGCGACCCACGCCGCGGCGTCGCCGTGGTGGGCCTGGCCGTTCGACCTCAAGCCGGTCTGGTTCTACCAGGGCGGCTTCGCGGCCGGCACCGCGGGCGCGATCTACGACGCGGGCAACATCGTCCTGTGGTGGCTGAGCGTGCCGGCGATCGCCTTCGGCGCCTGGCAGGCGTACCGGCGGCAGAGCCTCGCGCTCGCCCTCGTGGCGATCGCCTTCGCCTGGCAGTGGCTCTCCTGGGCCCGGATCGACCGGGCGACGTTCCAGTACCACTACTACACGAGCCTGCCGTTCGTCCTGATCGCCGTGGCCTACTTCCTGGCCGAGCTGTGGCATGGAGCCTCGGCCCGGACCTGGCTCCTGGCGCGGGCGGCGGCGGCCGCGGCGCTCCTCGGTCCGGCGCTCCTGTGGCTCGGGCGGGGAGCGCTGTGCACGTTCGCCCGGGTGACCGCCGTCAATCCCGGTTCGCAGGCCTGCATCGCCACTCCGCCGGGCGAGATCGTCCTGACCGCCCGGACGGCCGGGCTGATCCTGGTCATGGGTCTGGCCGTCGTCGCGGTCGCCTGGCAGCTCCTCCGGCTCGAGCTGCCCGACGGGCCGGGCGGCTCGCCGGACGCGGGCCGCCGCCTGCGCGGCCTGGCGCTCAGCGTCGGGCTCGCCTCGGTCGGGGTCATCCTGGTTGGCATCTTCCTCGACGAGACCGTGCTCGTCCGGATGGTCGGCTTCTCGCCCGAGGCCCTGGCCGTCGGCCTGTTCATCCCGCTCGGCCTCGCCGCCTGGTTCGTGTTCACCGCCCGCGACGCCCGCCGGTTCGTGGCCGGGGTGGTCTGGGCGGCCGTGGCGTGGTTCGTCCTCTGGTACCCGAACATCGCCGCCCTGCCCGTGCCCTCGGCGTTCGTGAACTGGTACCAGGGGGTGCTGCCGACGTACCTCTACCCGTTCCAGTTCGCGGTCAACACCGATCCGGCCGGCGGGCTGCCGAAGCTGCTCGGCTTCGACCTGTTCGTCCTCCTGGGGGCGCTCGCGGTCACCAGCCTGGTCGTGGCCTGGAGCGCCTGGGCGTGGCGCCTCTCGACCGCGGCCCGCAAAGCGGACGAGGACGGCCGGTCGCACACCGACGGCGACCGGCCCGGGCCGGGCGGCACCTGACCGCCAACCCTCAGTCGCCCGCCGACCCCGGTCCCGTCCGTGGCGAGGGGGGAACCGCGGCGCTGAAATGGGGCGGCAGCTGGCCCTGGGCGGCGAGCCGCCGGATGACGAATCCGTAGTAGTCGTCGACCTTCGCGGTCACCCGCTCCCAGCTGAACTCCTCGGCCCGGGCCCGGCCGCTGGCGCCCATCCGGGCCCGGAGCTCCGGGTCGCCGAGCAGCCGGAGCGTGGCCGCAGCGAGCGCCTTCGGGTCGCGGGGCGGGACGAGGAGTCCCTGCTCGTTGCGCCGGACGACGCCCTTGTAGCCGTGGATGTCGCTGCACACGACCGGGGTGCCTGCCGCCATCGCCTCGAGCAGGACGATCCCGAACGATTCCCGGCCGGTGGCGGGCGAGACGAACACGTCGGCGGTGCGGTACAGCTGCGCCTTCTCGGCGTCGCTCACCCGACCCAGGAACTCGACGTCCTGGAGGCGCCGGGTCATCACGTACCGGCGCGCCTCCCGCTCCTGGGGGCCGGAGCCGACGATCAGGAGCCGGCACTGGCAGCCGGCCTTGCGCATCAGGCGGTACGCCTTGAGCAGGTCGAGCAGCCCCTTGCGCGGCTCGTGGCGCCCCACGAACAGGATGTTCTGGCGCCCGTCCTGCCAGCGCGCCAGCGGCACCGCCCGCTGGAACCGGGCGACGTCGACGCCGTTCGGGATCACCTTGTAGTCGCCCGGGAAGAAGCGGTCGATGAAGTGGCGGGCCGCGGCACTGACCGCGATCCGACCGTGGAGGCGCTGGGCATACCCGCGCAGGACCCGGCTGCCGATCTCGTACGCCGGGGAGAAACCGGCATAGGCGTGGAACGTCGCGATGTTCACGCTCTGCGACTGGCGCAGGACGACCGGCGACAGGAAGGGCACGAACGGTTCATGGAAGTGGAGGAGGTCGAACCGCTCCTCGTCGAGCATCCGCTGGACCTGGCTGACGTAGCGTGGCGAGAACGTGATCGTCCCGACCGAGCCGTTCGTGGGCACGCTGAACCCCTTGCCCAGGCGGATGACGTCGCCCTCGGTCGAGCGCTGGAAGCCGTGGCTGGCCGAGATGATCCGGACGTCGTGGCCGCGCAGGCGGAGGTTCTCGTACAGGTAGTGGACGTGCTCGGTGACGCCGCCCGGGAGCGGGTAGATATACGGCGTGACGAGGCCGATCTTCACCCGCCGCCCCTCTCGTCCGGCACGGCGGCGGCCCCGGCCG
>CAYMBB010000122.1:0-3330 GCA_964388515.1 uncultured Anaerolineaceae bacterium | reverse complement strand
TCCTCGAACCGCGGCGGCCGGTACCGGCCGCCCGGGTAGCCGAGGTCGCGCCCGGTGCCGTCCTGGAGGACGCGACCGCGGACCCCGTCGCGGGCGTCGCGGCCGTACTTGCGCAGCTGGCGGGCGAACATCGAGAGCTGGCCGGTCGTGCCGTGGAACTCGCCGTGGGCGTGCGTCCGGCGCTCGATGATCGCGCGCCGGAGATCCTCGGCCGTCCGGCCGGGGAACGTCGTCCAGCAGCGCCCGATCGCCTCGAGCGCATGGGCGTCGCTGCTGCCCAGGGCCGCGAGCCCATGCTCGGCCGCGAAGGCGACCGCCCGGCCATGCATCGGACGCCCGAGCGCGGTCGGGTTGAACGTCTCCAGCCCGTCGGGGTGGACGAGCGGGTCGCTGTCCGCCAGGAGCCGGCGCAGCGTCCGGCTCTGGGCGCACAGCGGGTAGGGCACGAGCGGGTGAGCCGGGACCGCCAGGCCGCCCTGCTCGTGGACCGCGGCAATCGTCGAGCGCAGCGAGCGGAGCGGCCGGACGGGCCGCTCGATGAACAGGGCGAGGAGGTGTCCGCCGAGCGTCGTCACCTCTTCACCGATCACGACCTCGACCCGCAGCCCACGCGCCTGGGCGATCGCCCGGGCGGCGACGGCGGCGTCGATCCGCTCGTGGTCCGTGATCGCGATCACGTCGAGCTCGGTGTGGGCCTCGACGTGCTCGAGGATCTCGGCCACCCCGGCGGTGCCGTCGGAGGCGAGGGTGTGGATGTGCAGGTCGGCCCGGCCGAGTCGGTCGCTCATCGCTCACTTGCGCTGGTCGCCGGCGCCTCGAGGTCCGGCCAGATCGGGAAGAAGATCGCCCACCACTGGTCGGGCGCGGTCGCCACGACTCGCTCGAAGGCGGCGGCTTCGGCGGCCAGGAAGCCGGTCACCCGCTCACGGCGCGTGCCGGTCGCCGGGAGCGCGACCCGCTCCATCCGTCCACGATACCGTCCCCGGCCGCTCCGGCGCACGGCCGCCACGCAGGCCGGGGCACCGCTCTCGAGGGCGAGCAGGGCCGGGCCGGCCGGGAGCGGCGCGGGGTGGCCGAAGAGCGGCGTCGGGATCCCGCCGCCGGTGATGTCGCGGTCGGCCACGAGGCCGACGATCTCGCCCGCCCGGAGGGCGGCCAGGAGCTCCCGGCGTGCCTCGCGCAGGCCGACGATCCGGATCCCGACCGAGCTCCGTGTCCGCTGGAACCAGCGCTGGAGGGGCGGGTCGTCGATCGTCTCCATCGGTGCCGTCGGGGTCCGGCCGGTTCGATCGGCGAGGTAGAGCGCGGGCAGCTCGAGCGCCCCGAAATGGAGGCCGATGATGATCAGGGGGCCCTCCTGCGCCAACGCCTCGTCGACGACCTCCGGGGTCTCGACGACGAGCCGCCGGCGGATGTACGAGGGACTCATCGAGGGCGTCAGCGCCACCTCCAGGTAGTAGCGCGCCTGCTGGCGGAAGGCCGAGCGGAGGAGACGCTCGAGCGCCGCCGGGTCACTGGCCGCGGCCCGCGCCGCGGCCGGCCCGAGACTCTCGGCGGCCAGCCCCTCGCAGACGCGCCGGAGGTTCCGCCGGCCACGGGCCGCCCGGCGCGGGGCGAGGCGGTACCAGAGCTCGCCGGCCGCATCGGCAAGCCCGATCAGCAGGCGCTCCGGGAGCCGACAGGCGAGCCACGAGGCGCCCGCCACGAGCGTGGCACGGAGGTGCTGGACGGGCGTCCCGCCGGAGGTCATCCGGCCTCGGCCCCGGTCTCCTCGACGAGCCCGGCCGCTGGCGTGCCGGTGACCTGTCCGGCGAGGGCCGCGAGCCGGGCGACCTCGTCGGGCTCGTCGGGCCAGATCGGCTTGAAGCTGTACCACTGCTCGGGGGCCGCGGCGATCGTCCGCTCCAGCGCGTCGGCGATCTGCTGGGTCGCGGCCGCCAGCGCCGCGCGATCTGCGGAGGCGACGGTGATCGGCTGGTCGTGGGTCACGAAGAAGCGGCCGTCGGGATGGCGGCGGACGGTGATCGGGAGGATCGTGGCACCGCTCCTGGCGGCCAGCACGGCTGGCCCAGCGGGGAGCGTCGTCCAGGCGTCGAAGAGGCGGACGGGGATGCCGTCGGGACGGTAGCCCCAGTCGACGAGGAGGCCGAGCATCTCGCCCCGGCGCAGGACCTTGTAGACGTCGCGCAGGTTGCGCCACGGGATCAGCCGCACGCCCCACGCCTCGCGCTGGCGACGCAGGTAGTCGAACAGCTCGGGGAAGGACGAGTCGTCGGCCACCACGTTCACCGGCCAGCCCTTGCGGGCCAGCCCGGCCGCGATCGCCTCGTTGTTCCCGACGTGGGCGACGACGAAGATCAACCCGTTCGAGCGGGCCCGGATCTCCTCGAACGTGTCGAGCCCGTGGGGGTCGACCTGGCGGGCCGCCTCCTCGTAGGGCAGGCTCGACAGGCGCATCAGCTCGACGAGATAGCGGGCGTAGTTGCGATAGGCCGCCAGGGCCAGGCGCCTGACCTGCGGATCGTCCGGGCCGGTGCCCAGGACGTGGGCGAAGTTCCGGTTCACCCAGCGCCGCTTCCTGGGCCAGAGGACGTAGCCGGCCTGGGCGATCCAGCCGCCGACGGTCCAGGCAAGCCGGGGCGGCAGGTGACCGAGCGCCCACTCGGCCACCCGGTAGCCGATCAGCGCCCCCCGCTCGACCAGGCGAGGGGCGCCGTTCGCCCGCCGGTGGGGTGCCTCGAGGGCAGCCGACCCGGCGTTCCCGTTCGGCCGGGCGTCACCGTTGGGCCGGCCCCGGTCGCCGGGCGGCGCTCCGCCTCTCGGCCGGGCTCCGCCGTTCGACCCGGTCACTTCGTCGCGACCGCCGCCCCGGGCTTCGGGCTGGCGAGCTTGCGCAGCGTCCGCTTCGGGGGCGCCTCGGTCCCGACGAGCGTCTCGTTGTCCTCGCCCCGGATGAACGCCTCGACCCGGTTGAACGCGATGTCGTCGTGGATCTGGATCGGCGGGCTCTTCATGAAGTACGCGGCCGGCGCCACGAGCGTGCCCTTGAGCCCACGGTCGAGCCCGAGCTTCAGGCAGCGGATCGCGTCGGTGATCACCCCGGCGCTGTTCGGGCTGTCCCAGACCTCGAGCTTGAGCTCGGCGTTGAGCGGCACGTCACCGTAGGTCGTGCCCTCCATCCGGATGTAGCACCACTTGCGGTCCTGGAGCCACGGCACGTGGTCCGAGGGGCCGACGTGGACGTTGTCGGGGTCGAGCTCGTAGTCGAGCATCGAGGTGACCGCGTTCGTCTTGCTGATCTTCTTCGACTCGAGCCGCTCGCGCTCGAGC
>CAYMBB010000121.1:0-7488 GCA_964388515.1 uncultured Anaerolineaceae bacterium | reverse complement strand
GGCCGATCACGGCCAACAACCCGATGGCGTCCACCACGCCTGGGGCCGGGCCTACAAGGACCTCTTCCAGCGCTTCCGGGCGATGCTCGGCCACGACGAGCGCTGGCAGAACGGCTTCGACTGCCAGGGCCTGTGGGTCGAGGTGAACGTCGAGCGCGAGCTGGGCTTCACGAGCAAGCGCGACATCGAGGAGTTCGGGATCGCCGAGTTCGTCAGCCTGTGCAAGCAGCGCGTCCTCACCTTCGCCGCCCGCCAGACCGAGCAGTCGATCCGGCTCGGCTACTGGATGGACTGGAACGATCCCGACGAGCTGCGCCGCCTGCGCGACCTGCTGGCCGCCGACCCCTCCCAGGTGACGACGATCCAGGGGCCCCACGGTCCGGTGACCGACACGGTCGAGATGCTCATCGGCCGGCTCGGGATGCCCGACCTCGGTGGCAGCTACTTCACCTTCTCGAACGAGAACAACGACCTGATCTGGGGCTTCCTGGCCGAGTGCCACCGGCGCGGCTGGCTGTACAAGGGTCACGACACGATGCCCTGGTGCGCCCGTTGCGGGACCGGGATCAGTCAGCACGAGATGACCGAGGGCTACCAGGAGCGCGACGACCCCGGCCTGACCGTGAAGTTCCCGCTCCTCGACCGCCCGGGTGAGGCGCTCCTGGTCTGGACGACGACGCCCTGGACGCTGACCTCGAACGTCGCCGCCGCGGTCGGCGCGGAGATCCGCTACGTCAAGGTGCGCCAGGGTGACGAGCTCCTCTGGCTCGGCCGGGGGACGCTCCGCCAGGCGCTCAGTGGCCCCTTCGAGGTGCTCGAGGAGCGGCCCGGGTCGGAGCTCGTCGGCTGGCGCTACGAGGGTCCCTTCGATGACCTGCCCGCGGTCCGTGCGGCGTTCGCGGCCGGTACCGACGAGGCGCCGGGCGTTCCGTATGAGCACCGGGTCGTGGCCTGGGACGAGGTCGGCGAGGAGGAGGGGACCGGGATCGTCCACATCGCGCCCGGCTGCGGGGCCGAGGACTTCCAGCTCGGGCGGCGGCTCGGGCTGCCGGTGATCGCGCCGCTCGACGAGTCGGGGGTCTTCGTCGACGGCTTTGGCTCGCTCTCGGGACGCGACGTGCGCGACGTCGCCGAGCCGATCATCGAGCGCCTCCGCCACGAGCACCGCTTCTACCGGCTCGAAACGATCCGTCACCGCTACCCGCACTGCTGGCGGTGCGGGACGCCGCTCGTCTTCCGCCTGGTCGACGAGTGGTTCATCAGCATGGGCCCGGTCTACGACCGGCCGCGCGACCAGCTGACACCCGAGGAGATCGAGGCCAGCCTGCGCTACCAGATCATGGAGGTCGTCGACCGGATCCGCTGGATCCCCGCCTTCGGCTACGAGCGCGAGCTCGACTGGCTCCTGAACATGCACGACTGGATGATCAGCAAGAAGCGCTACTGGGGCCTGGCGCTGCCGATCTACGACTGCCGGGCGTGCGGCACGGTCGAGGTGATCGGCGGGCGCGAGGAGCTCCGCCGGCGGGCGATCGAGGGCTGGGAGACGTTTGAGGGCCATACCCCGCACCGGCCGTACGTCGACGCGGTGAAGATCGCCTGCCCCGGCTGCGGGGCGCCGGTGGAGCGGATCCGCGACGTCGGCAACCCCTGGCTCGACGCCGGAATCGTGCCCTTCTCGACCCTCCACTACCGCGAGGACCCCGAGTACTGGGCCCGGTGGTTCCCGGCCGACTTCATCACCGAGAGCTTCCCCGGCCAGTTCCGGAACTGGTTCTACTCGATGCTCGCGATGTCGACGGTCCTGCGCCGCCAGGAGCCGTTCCGGACGATCTTCGGCTACGGCACGCTCTTCGGCGAGGACGGCCGGCCGATGCACAAGAGCTGGGGCAACGCGATCGAGTTCGACGAGGCGGCCGAGCGGATGGGCGTCGACGTCATGCGCTGGATGTTCGCCACCGCCCGTCCTGACGACAACATCCTCTTCGGCTGGCACGCCGGGGACGAGGCGCGCCGGCAGCTGCTCGTGCTCTGGAACGTCCACGCCTTCTTCGTGACCTATGCCCGACTGGCGGGCTGGACGCCATCCGCGGCCGCCCCCCAGGTGGCCGACCGCCCCCCCCTCGACCGCTGGATCCTGTCCCGGGTGGCCGGCCTGGCGGCGCGGGTCGAGGACCGCCTGCGTGACTACGACGCGCTCGGCGCCTCGCGCTCGATCGAAGGCTTCATCGACGAGCTCTCGACCTGGTACCTGCGCCGCTCGCGCCGGCGCTTCTCGCGCAACGACGATCCCGCCGACCGGGCCGCGGCCTTCGCCACGCTCCACGCCGTGCTCGTCGCGACCTCGCGCATCCTCGCCCCGATCCTGCCCTTCATCAGCGAGGCGATCTACCTGAACCTCGTGACCACCGTCGACGAGGACGCGCCCGACAGCGTCCACCTCACCCGCTGGCCGACGGGAGAGCTGGCGGGGCTGGGCGACGAGCGGCTCGAGGCCGCGATGGCCACGGCCCGGCGGGCCGTCGAGCTGGCCCGGACGCTGCGCGGCAGCGCCGGCCTGAAGATCCGCCAGCCGCTGGCCCGGCTCTGGCTTGCCCTGCCCGGAGGCGACCTCCACGAGCTCGACGCGCTGGTCGACCTGATCGCCGACGAGGTGAACGTCAAGTCGGTCGAGCTGATCGGCGACGAGTCGGCGCTCGTCGAGCGGCGGGTGAAGCCGCTCCTGCCGCGGATCGGGAAGAAGTACGGCCCGGCGGTCCCGGCGATCATGGCCGCCGCCCGGGCCGGCCAGGTCACCTTCCTCGACGACGGCTCGGTCGAGCTGGCCGGGGTGACCCTGACCCCCGACGAGGTCGAGATCCTGGCCACGCCGCGGCCCGGGACGGCGGTCGCCCACGACGAGGGACTCGTTGTCGTGATCGACACCGAGCTGACCCCCGAACTGCGCGCCGAGGGCGACGCCCGCGAGCTGCAGCGGGCAATCCAGGACCTGCGCAAGGAGGCCGGGCTCGAGCTCGACGACTGGATCGAGGTCTGGATCGACGGGCCGGTCGACGCGGTCCGGCCCTACCTGGCCACGATCGCCGAGGAAACCCTGGCCGACGATATCCGGCTCGGCTCGGCCCCGGCCGGGTTCGTGAGGGGTTCGGTCGAGCTGACGGCCGGCCCGGTCGGCGTCGGCTTGCGCCGGCGCCCGGCCGCCGGGTAGGCTGGCGCGAAACGATGGCACCGACCCCGGAGGCTCGACGCTGCACGAGACGAACATCCGCGCGGTGCGACGGGTGACCGGCGCGCGCCCGCACGCGAGCGGCGTCGCGCGCGCCGGCCGCCGGCACTGGCTCCTGTTCGCCGGGCTGGCCGCTGCCGTCTTCGTCGTCGACCAGCTGGTCAAGGCCTGGATCGTCGCCGGCTTCGAGGTCGGGATCCCGGTCGAGGTCGTCGGGCCGTACCTGCGGATCACGATCTCGCACAACACGGGCGCCCTGTTCGGCCTCTTCCGGGACCAGGCGATCCTCTTCGCCCTGTTCAGCCTGGCGGTCATCGGCTTCATCATCTGGCACCACGGGCGGAACACCAGGAGCGCCGTCCAGTCGGTCGCGCTCGGCCTGCTCCTCGGGGGCGCGCTGGGCAACCTCGTCGACCGGGTCCGCCTCGGTTACGTCGTCGACTTCGTCGACATGGGGATCGGCAGCTGGCGCTTCTACACGTACAACGTCGCCGATTCGGCGATCACGACCGCGATCCTGCTCCTGATCGTCCTGGCGCTCTGGTCGGGCCGTCGGGCCGGGCCGGGCGGTGGCTGAGGGCGAGGCCGCCGGCCAGGTGCATGCGATCGTCGTCCCGGAGGCGGCCGCGGGCAACCGGGTCGACCGGATCGTGGCCGACGTGACCGGTCTCTCGCGGAGCTACGTCCAGAAGCTGATCTCGGCCGGCCACCTGACCCACGACGAGCGCCCGCTGCGCGCCAGCGACGTCGTCGCCGGGGGCGAGCGCCTCGAGCTGTTCGTGCCGGCCGTCACGCCGCTCGAGCTGACCCCGGAGACGATCGAGCTGTCGATCGCCTACGAGGACGACGACCTCCTGATCGTCGACAAGCCGGCCGGGCTCGTCGTCCACCCGGCCCCCGGCCACGACAGCGGGACGCTCGTCCACGCCCTGCTCGGGCGGGGGACCGCGTACGGCGGGATCGCCGGCGTCCAGCGGCCGGGGATCGTCCATCGCCTCGACCGCGACACGAGCGGGCTGCTCATGGTGGCCAAGCACGACGCGGCACAGGCGAGCCTGATGGCCCAGCTCAAGGCCCGGCGGGTGAAGAAGACGTACCTCGCCCTCGTCCACGGCTCGGTGGCGGCGGCGGTCGGCCGGATCGAGGCACCGATCGGGCGCGATCCGAAGCACCGGACCCGGATGGCGGTCGTGCCCGACGGCCGTCCGGCCGTGACCGGCTACCGCGTCCGGGAGCGTTTCCCCGGCTGGACGCTCCTCGAGTGCGACCTGGTGACCGGGCGGACGCACCAGATCCGCGTCCACCTGGCCGCGATCGGCCATCCGGTCGCCGGCGACCCGGTGTACGGGACGGGGACCTCGCGGCGCGGCCCCGGGGGCCTCGGCCGGCTCTTTCTCCACGCCTGGCGGCTCGAGCTGGCGGCACCTTCCGATGGCCACCTGATCCGGGTCACGGCCCCCCTCCCGGCGGAGCTCGAGGCGGTCCTCGAGGCGCTCCGCGGGACGGCCGGCAGGCGGCCGGAGCGGCCCGGGGCGGCGGTCCGATGACGGCTGGTGAGCGGGCGGACGGCGCACCGCCGGGGGGCGGGCCGGCCCCGGACGGACCGGCGGCCGAGGTGGCCGGATCGACCGTGTCCGGTACGGTCGAGGGCGCGCCGGGCGCGCTGCTCGTGATCATCTCGGGTCCGTCGGGGGTCGGCAAGGATACGATCATCGAGGCGATGCGCCGGTCGCCCGACGGTCACGCTTACCACTACGTCGTGACCTGCACAACCCGCCCCCGCCGCCCGGGCGAAGTCGATGGGGTCAACTACCGTTTCCTCGACCGTGACCAGTTCCGCGCCCTGCGCGACTCCGGTGAGCTGCTCGAGTGGGCCGAGGTCCACGGCAACTGGTACGGGACGCCGCGCCAGCAGGTCCGCGCCGCGCTCGCGGCCGGCTACGACGCGATCCTGAAGATCGACGTCCAGGGCGCGCGGACGGTAAAGGAGCGGGTTCCCGACGCGCTCCTGATCTTCGTCGTCCCGCCCTCGCTCGAGGCGCTCTTCCAGCGTCTGAAGGACCGGGCGACGGAGACGGTCGACGAGCTCGAGCTGCGCCAGCGGAACGCGGCCCTCGAGCTGGCCCGCCAGGAGGACTACGACTACGTGGTCGTCAACGAGACCGGCCAGGTCGAGCGGACCGCGGCGCGGATCCACGAGATCATCGCCACCGAGCATCGCCGCCGGCCGGGCCTGCGCGTTCGCGTCTGATCGTCCCACCCGACCGAGGCACGGTGCCGGCGGCCGGGCTGCGACAATGGCGCCATGACCGCCGAGCCACTCCCGCCCCAGAAGTCGCCGGGGCTCGACGCCGGGGCCGACACGGGCGCGCGCAGCGGCGAGGAGGCGAGCGGGCGCGAGGCCCGCCGGGTGGAGGTCGCGATCGATGCGGCCGGTGGCGGCGGCTCGCGCACGTACACGTATCACGTCCCCGAGCGACTGGCCGACCTCGTCCCGGGCGAGGCGGTGCTCGTCGAGTATGGCCGGCGCCAGGCGCTCGGGATCGTGCTCGGTGAGGCCGCGACGCCACCGGCGATCGAGACGAAGCCGATCCTCGAGCGCGTCCGGGCCGACGGCCCGCTCCTGCCGCCGCTTGCGCTGGCGCTGGCGCGCTGGATCGGGGCGACGTATCTCGCCCCGCCCGCGGTCGTCCTGCGGGCGATGCTCCCGCCCGGGATGCTCGAGCGGCTCGAGCTGGTCGCCGAGCGGCGTCCGGCCGGCGCGGGCCTGGTCGAGGCGCGCGGCAGGCCGGACCGCGAGCTGCTCGACGAGCTGGCCGGGGGACCGCGGCCGGTGCGCGACCTGGCCGCCCCGGAGGGCCGGGCGGGTCTCGTTCGTCGCCTCCGGGCGCTCGCGGCGGCCGGGCTCGTCAGCCTCGACTGGACGCTCGGCGTGGCCGGCGGCGGGCCACGCTACGATCGCTGGCTCTCGCTCACCCCGGCCGGGGAAGCGGCCCTCGCAGCCCTCGCCGCCGGCGAGCGTCCAGCTGGCCGGCCGCTCGGACCGCGCCAGCAGGCGCTGCTCGAGGACCTCGACGCCGCCCCCGGCAGGGTGGGCGGTCCGGAGCTCGGAGCGCGCCACGGTTCGGCGGTGGTGGCGAGCCTGCTCCGGCGGGGCCTCGTGGCGGCCGAGATCCGCGAGCGCGCCCGGCGGCCGCTCGGCCGCCGGGCGCCGGGGCGGCGCGGCGCGCGACCGGCCGAGGCGCAGCTGACGGCCGCCCAGGCCGAGGCGGTCCAGCTCGCCCGCCGGGCGATCGCCGGTCATGACCCGACCCCGCTCCTGCTCGATGGGGTGACCGGCGGCGGGAAGACCGCGATCTACGTCGAGGCGATCGCCGCCTCCCTCGAGGTCGGACGGCCGGTCCTCGTCCTCGTCCCGGAGATCGCCCTGGCCCTGCCCCTGGTCGATCGACTGCGGGCCGAGCTCGGCGCCGAGGTCGCGCTCGCGCACTCGGCGCTCGGCGAGGGGGAGCGGGCCGACGAGTGGCGCCGGATCAGGGCCGGCGGGGTCGAGGTCGTCGTCGGGACGCGCCTGGCGGTCCTCGCTCCGCTGGCGGACGTTGGGCTGGTGATCGTCGACGAGGAGCACGAGGCGGCGTACAAGAGCGACCGGACTCCGCGGCTTCAGGCCCGGGACGTAGCGATCAGGCTGGCCGAGCTCGCCGGCGCGGCGGTCATCCTGGGCAGCGCCACGCCGGCCGTGGAGACGGTCGGGCGCGCCCTGGCCGGTCGCTACCGACGGGTCCTGCTGCCCGTGCGGCTGTCTGGTGCGGGGCCGCAGGTCGAGGTCGTCGATTTGCGGGCCGAGCTGGCGGCCGGTAACCGCGGGCTCCTCTCGGCCCGCCTCGGCGAGGCGCTCGCCAGCCTCGACACGGCGGCCGGCGAGCGGGCGATCCTGGTCATCAACCGGCGGGGGAGCGCCTCGGTCGTCCTCTGTCGCGACTGCGGCGAGGCCCAGCGCTGCCCGGAGTGCGACCGGCCGCTCGTCTTCCACCAGGTGGGCTACACGCTCCGCTGCCACCACTGCGGCCGCGCCTTTCCGCTCGCCACGCGCTGGCCGGCCTGCGGCTCGCCGCGCATCCGCTACCTCGGCGGCGGGACCGAGCGGGTGGAACGCGAGGTCCGCGAGCGGTTTCCCGGTCTCCGGGTGGGGCGGCTCGATCGCGACGTCGTCGAGCGCCGGGGAGCCGCCGAGCGGATCGTCGACGCGTTCACCGACGGCC
>CAYMBB010000120.1:4935-7509 GCA_964388515.1 uncultured Anaerolineaceae bacterium | reverse complement strand
GTCGTCACCGCCGGCACGGTCGTCACCGCCGGCACCGTAGTCACAGAAGGATTACCTGGCTTCGTCTCCGCGCCCGAGGCGCTCCGATCGGCGTCGAGCGGCCTGAATCCGCCATATGTAATCACGGAAGGACTGCCAGCGACCATAACGACCACCGCAGCGACCGCAGCACTGGCCCACCGCCGGGATTCGGCTCGCTGATGATCGGGAAGCTTGCCTGCTAATCCTTCTCTGACTGCGGGGGCGCCACTCCGCGGGGGGCCGCTCGGACAGAGCCCGAGGAGGGGGCGTGCGGGCCACCGCGGCGCGCCAGGTGACTCAGGTGCGGGCCACCGCGGCGCGCCAGGTGACTCAGGTGCGAGCGACCGCGGCGCGACCGGCGAGTCTCAGCCTCCCGGCAGCGGGGCCGCCGACCCAAGCAGCTCGCCGAGCCGTGAGGTCTCGACATTCCCGCCCGAGAGCACGACACACACACGCTCGCCGTCGTGCACCGGGACGCGGCCATAGAGGACCGCCGCGAGGGCCGCAGCTCCGGCCGGCTCGAGTACCTGCTTCATCCGCTCGGCGGCGAAGCGCAGCCCGCCCAGGATCGTCGGGTCGTCGAGCAGCGTGATCCCGTCGAGGTAGCGCCGTCCCATCGCCAGCGTCCAGGCGCCGGCGAACGGCGCACCCAGACCGTCGGCCACGCTGTGTGGGTCGATGCGCACGATCTCGCCGGTCGTGATCGCCAGGGAGAGCGCGTTCGAGCGCTCGGGCTCGACACCGTAGACCCTGACCGATGGCCGCTGCTCCTTCAGGGCTGCCGCCACGCCGCAGGCGAGCCCGCCGCCGCCGACCGGAATGACGACGACATCGACATCGGGCACGTCCTCGAGAATCTCGCAACCCGCCGAACCGTTGCCGGCGATCACGTCCGGGTCGTCGAACGGATGGACGAACGTTAACCCACGTTCGTCGCGCAGCTCCTCCATCCGGGCCCAGGTCTCCCCGACGTGGGCACCATAGAGGACGACCTCGGCGCCATAGCCCAGGCAGGCGTCGACCTTCGAGCGGACGGCGCCGGCGGGCATCGTCACCACGACCGGCACGCCCGCCTCCCGTCCCGCCCAGGCATACGCCTGGCCGGCATTCCCGGCCGACAGCGTGATCACCCCGCGGGCGCGCTCCTCCGGCTGGAGAGCGCGGATCCGCGCCAGCGCCGCGCGCGCCTTGAACGAGCCGGTCTTCTGCAGGTGCTCGGCCTTTGCGAACAGCCGGCCCTCACCCAGGGCAACGCCGGATGAGGCGCCGACCATCCGGGCCGCAGTCGACGAGCTCAGGATCGGGGTGCGATGGACCCGTCCGGCGAGGCCCGCCCGGGTGGCCAGGATCCGCTCGAGCGGGACGACGTGCTCGGTCACGCCGCCAGTATCGCAGGAGCAGCTGGCGGCCGCCGCGCCCCTGCGCCGCCGCCCGGCGCCACTCGCGTCGCGCCAACTGCTGCGAAATCGTAGTACGAGATCGCAGCAATCATGGCGTCGGGAACGCCCGCCCGCCGCCGCCCGTGCGACATCCCAGAAATCGCGGCGCCGGGAAGGCCAGCCGCTGGCGTCAGCCGTCCGCCCGCCGAGGCACACCGCTTGGCAGGCACTTGCGTACTTGCGCAAATGGTGAGACACTGCCGGCGTGCTGCAACTCCAGGGACCGTCGGACGCCGATCGGAAGCGGTTCGCCGCCGTCGGTCGGGCCCTCTCCGACCCGAAACGACTGTGCGTCCTCGAGTCGCTCGCCGCTGGCGAGCTCTCGGTGAGCGAACTGTCGGCGCGCGTCGGTTGCCACGTGCCCAACATGAGCCAGCACCTGGCGGTTCTTCGCAGCGCCGGGCTCGTGCAGACCCGGCGCGAGGGGAACACGATCTACTACCGCCTCGCCGATCCCCGGGTCCTCGAGGCGTATCGACTCATCCAGACGATCGCCCGCTAGGCGATCGACGACGCCGGCTGGTCCAGGCGGCCGGGCGGCAGCAACCCGCGCCCACGCGGGAGAAAGGACCCTCAGCCTGATGGCCGAGATCAAGGCAGCCACCGACGAGACCTTCGAGCAGCTCGTCCTCAAGAACGACAAGCCGGTCGTCGTCGACTTCTGGGCCGCCTGGTGCGGACCGTGCAAGATGGTTGCGCCCGAGATGGAGAAGATCGCCCAGAAGTACGAGGGTGCGGTCGACGTCGTCAAGGTCGACGTCGACGCCAACCCCGGTCTGTCGCGCGCGTTCAACATCATGAGCATCCCGACGATCGCCTTCTTCCAGCCCGGCAAGCAGCCGATGGGGGTCGTCGGCTTCCGGCCGATGGAGCAGCTCGAGGAGCAGTTCGGCCTCAAGCAGTACGCGAAGAACCAGCCGAAGGCCTGACCGGCGGGGGCCGATCGAACCGGCGGCGAGACGCCGCCTGACCACGGGCCCCCCAACCGACCACGCGCCCGAACGGCCGCCCTTCACTGGGCGGCCGTTCCGTTCGCCCGCCCGACCCGCCGCTCGCGGGCCCGCTTCAGCGGGCGGCCGCCAGGATCGCCGCCAGGTCGTCGCGGTGTTCCGCG
>CAYMBB010000120.1:0-4835 GCA_964388515.1 uncultured Anaerolineaceae bacterium | reverse complement strand
CCCGCTTCAGCGGGCGGCCGCCAGGATCGCCGCCAGGTCGTCGCGGTGTTCCGCGTAGTGGTCGATCGTCTCGGCCAGGAAGAACTCGAGGAATTCAGCGCTCTTCACCCAGCGTGTCTCGGGGACGACGGTCAGGTGGCCCCGGAGCTCGCCGGCGACGGTCCGGAAGCGTCGCCTGACCTCGTCCATCGGCAAGGTGGCCCAGGTCGCCTGGATCTCGTCGTTGATCGCGTCGCCCCGCGCCTCCCAGTCGGCGTCGGCGCTCGCCTTGGTCGGGCTCGTCTCGTTCACCGCCAGCTCGCGCGCGACGGCCAGCGCCTGCTGCTGCCAGGCCACCAGGTGGGCCATCAGGTCCCGCCCGGACCAGCCGTGGGCGGCCTCGACCGGGCGCGAGAGCTGCTGGTCGGAGAGCTCCACGAGCGCCTCGAATGGCTGCCAGGCGTCGCGTTCGTCTTCCAGGAACGAGAGTGCATCGAGGTACATCGCGTGCTCCTTCTCTGGCCGGGGCTGACTTGGCCGGGGCTGACTTGGCCGGGGCTGACTTGGCCGGGGCTGGCGGGACTGGCTGGCCACCGACTGCCCGATCGGGGCCGGGTTCGGGCTGTCCTGGCTGGGTGGTCGCTCAACGCCCCCAGCTGATGAGTCGTTCGGGGGTGATCACGATCACGACCGGCCGGCCGGAGCGCGCGTAACGCTCCGCCGTCTCGTGCGGCGGCCGATCTGGCTGGTAGCGCCGGACCTGTTCGGCCGTGATCCTGACGTACTCGCGCCGGCCGTCGTCGCCGTCGATCACCCACGCCCGACCGCGGGCGAAGATGCCGCGCTTGCGCCGGATGTCGCCGTCGATCTCGATCCCGGCTCGACCCGAGCGCCGGACGTTGGCCACCTTGCGGTCCCCGGCCTGGGCCCCGACCCAGAATGACTCGCCGTCCCACCAGAACCAGGCCGGCACGACGTGCGGCTCGCCCGCCTCGTCGATCGTCGCGACCCGGGCCAGGTTCGGCTCGACCAGGAAGTCGGCCAGCAGGTCGCGGTCGGCCGCCCAGCCGCTCGCCTCGAGGGTCACGACGACCGCCGCTCAGACGGCGACCGGCTCACGGTACTCACCGAACACCTCGCGCAGGACCCGGCATTGCTCGCCGAGCGTGGCGTAGGCCGCGGCGCAGCGGATGAAGTGGGGCATCAGGTTCGTGGCCGACGAGCCGGGCCGGGTGGCGGCCTCGCGCAATCCGGCCAGCGCGGCCGCCACCGCCTCCGGGTCCCGCTCGCGCCGCGTCCGCTCGAGGCGGGCCAGGTGCGCCCGGAGCGACGCCGGCGAGACCTCGAGGAGCGGGATCGCGAGGACCTCGTCGGGGTCGGCGTACCGGTTGACCCCCACGATCGAGCGCTCGCCGGCATCGACCTCGCGCTGGAAGCGGTAGGCGGCATCGGCGATCTCGCGCTGGGGGTAGCCCTCGCCGATCGCCCGGACCATCCCGCCGCGGCGATCGATCTCGTCGAGGTAGCGCCAGACGGCGCGCTCGGTCTCGTTGGTCAGCGCCTCGACGAACCAGGAGCCGCCAAGCGGATCGACCGTGTTCACGACACCCGTCTCCTCCGCGATCACCTGCTGCTGGCGGAGGGCGAGCAGCGCCGCCTCGGCGGACGGGACCGCCCACGCCTCGTCGTAGGCGTCGGTGTGGAGCGACTGGGTTCCGCCCAGGACGGCCGCCAGGGCCTGGATCGCGACCCGGGTGAGGTTGTTCAGCGGCTGCTGGGCGGTCAGCGAGACGCCGGCGGTCTGGGTGTGGAAGCGCAGCCACGTCGAGCGCTCGTTCTCGGCCCGATAGCGCTCGGTCATCAGCTTCCACCAGATCCGTCGGGCGGCCCGGAACTTCGCGATCTCCTCGAAGAAGTCGTTGTGGGCGTTGAAGAAGAAGGACAGCCGGGGCGCGAAGTCGTCGACCCGCAGACCCCGCCGGAGCGCGTCCTCGACGTAGGCCATCCCGTCGGCGATCGTGAAGGCGAGCTCCTGGACGGCCGTCGAGCCGGCCTCCCGGATGTGGTAGCCGCTGATCGAGATCGTGTTCCAGCGCGGCATCTCGCGCGTTCCGAACTCGATCGTGTCGGTCACCAGGCGCATCGACGGCTCGGGCGGGAAGAGGAACTCCTTCTGGGCGATGAACTCCTTGAGGATGTCGTTCTGGATCGTGCCCTCGAGAGCGGACCGGGGTACGCCCCGCTTCTCGGCGGCCACGATGTACATCGCCCAGATCGGCGCCGCCGGCGAGTTGATCGTCATCGAGGTGCTCACCCGATCGAGGGGCAGGCCGTCGAGCAGGACTTCCATGTCGGCCAGCGAGCTGACCGCGACCCCGCACGTCCCGAACTCGCCCTCAGCCTCCGGGTCGTCGGTGTCGTAGCCGTAGAGGGTCGGCATGTCGTAGGCGATCGAGAGGCCGGTCTGGCCGGCGGCAAGGAGCTGCCTGAAGCGGGCGTTCGTGTCCTCCGCGGCACCGAAACCGGCGAACATCCGCATCGTCCACAGGCGCGAGCGGTAGCCGGTCGGGTGGATCCCCCGGGTGTACGGCGGCTCGCCCGGCAGGCCGACGTCCCGGGCGGGGTCGAAGGCGTCCCAGCGACCGCTGGCGAGAGGGTCGCCGTGGTGGTCGACGGCGGTCGGACCGCCCGCTCCAGCCGGACCGCCGTCGGGCCGGCGCATCCAGTCCCACGGGCCGTACAGGCGCTCGATCTCGACGTCGCTGATCGTCGAGAAGCGGGTCCGCCGCTCGGGGGCGCGCTCGAGGGCGGCACGCAGCCGCTCGGCGACCCAGGCCCGGCGCCGGGCCTCCCAGTCCGATCGGTCGCTCATGGCGCGGACTCTAGCACGGGCGACCTGCCGGGCGACGCCCGAAGCGTAGGGGAACCGGGGACCCGGGCGGGACGCCGCGGGCTACGGGAAGGCGGCGATCGCGGCCTCGATCTCGGGCCTGGACACGTCGGCGGCGAGCACGACCTGGACGACCCGACCGTCGGCCGACGGCCAGGCCACGACGGTCTGGGGGACGTCTCCGTTGAGCAGGTCGAGCCGGTAGCCCTGCCGCCCGTCGATCAGCGGCCGGCTCGGCTTGAGCGCCTGCGTCCGGCGGGCAGTCCGGGCGCCTGCCTCGTACCATTCTCCGATCTCGGCCGCGGTCAGTCCGTCCGCCTCGAACACGACGAGCGTGATCCCGCTCGTCGCGCTGCGCTCCCAGAGTCCGCCCGCGAAGCGGAGCTCGGCGATCCCGTGCCCGGCGAGCGTGCCGAGGTTCGTCGGGGTGCAGTTCCGGCCCGAGTCGAGGCGGGTCGGCGGCTGCCCGTCGAGCCGGGCGGGGACAAGCGCCTCGAGCTCGGGATAAGCGCCCGCCACCCGGACGTCCGCCGTGCACGGGGCCGACGGGTCGAACGAGGGACTGACGGCCGCGCTCGCGCAGCCGGCGAGAGCGAGCGCGACGGTGGCCAGAACGCCGAGAACGATGAGCGCGCCGGGGCAGCCGCCCGGTCGGGACGGCCCTGAGCTGGGGTGCATGAACCGAGGGTACCGCGCCTCGCCGCGACGCGCCGGCCGGGGTCGGCGATGATACGGCCAGGATGCCCTACTCGCCGTCGGACTACTGGCAGCAGCTCCACCGCCGCGACGACCTCTCGGCGGTCGGGCAGTCGGCCCTGCCGGCCGGGATCAACGGCTGGTTGTACCGGACGCTCGCCCGCAACCACGCCCGCTTCCTGCGCCGCCACCGGCTCGATCGGCCCCTCCCCGGGCGTGTCTTCGACGTCGGCGCCGGGACCGGGTTCTGGGTCGCCTGGTGGCGCGCGCGCGGCGTGCCGCGGGTGGATGGTTGCGACCTCGTCGCCGAGGCGGTCGACCGGCTGAACGCGCGCTTCGGGACCGAGCAAGGGCAGGTTCGGGTCGCCGACATCACCGACCCGGCCGGCCTCGGACCGGAGGCGTACGACCTCGTCAGCTGCCACAACGTCCTGCTCCACGTCACCGACGACGCCCTCTTCCGCCGCGCCCTGGCCAACGTGGCCGCCCTCGTCGCGCCCGGCGGGTCGCTCGTGCTGACCGAACCGATCCTGCTCCACCCCGAGTACGAGCGTCCGTACGACCCGGATCGCCATTCGCGAGCCCGGGCCCTGGCCGCCTACCGCGAGCCGCTCGAGGCGGCCGGTCTGGGCCTGGTCGCCCTGGAGGCCGCCACGGTCCTCGGCAACAACCCGATCGAAGCCGGCTCGCCGGCGGCGATGGCGCGCTTCACCCGCTGGTGGCGGTTCGTCGCCCGGCGCTCGAAGGAGGACCCTGGCAGCGCGGCCTGGCTCGGCCGGCTGATCTACCACCTCGACCCGCTTGCGCTCCGGACCGGCGCGGCGCCCTCGAGCAAGTTCGCCGCCTTCCGGCGACCGGCGGGCTCTCAGCCGGGCGCCTGACCCCGGATCCGCTCGGCCCGGCGCGGACGGGCGATCCCGCGGGCATCGAGGTCGGCCCGGATCACCCGCGCCGCGGCGACGAGATCCGGATCACGGGTGATCGTACCGGCGATCCAGTCGATGTACGAAGGCTCGAAGGCGGCGATCTCGCCGAGCCTGTGACCACGGAACTTGCCGAACTCGATCTGGCGGGCAAGCGCCTGCTCGAGCGTCGGCGCCTCGGGTGGGCGGAAGCGGCGAAGGCGCGCCCGGCGCAGCGGCCCGGTCGGCTCCGACGCCCGGGGCGGCTCGCGCTCGACCCGCTGCGCGCGGCGCGGCGGCTGGCCTGGCGGGTGGCTGGCCCGCGAGGCGCGGGTTGTCGTCTGGTTCCGGGGCCGGAAGGTATCGCT
>CAYMBB010000119.1:0-7515 GCA_964388515.1 uncultured Anaerolineaceae bacterium | reverse complement strand
CGAGGAGCTGCCGTGAGCACGCTCGAGCCCCACCTTCCCGGTTCGCCGGCCGGCGGCGGGGCCGGGACGGCGGAGGAGGCGACGACGGAGGAGGCGACGGCGGAGGCGACCGGCGGGCCTGTCCTCCCGATGGCCGCGCCCGCCGTCCGCTACCTGCTGGCCGCGATCCCGGGCGACGGCGTCGGGCCGGACGTCCTGGCCGCCGGCCGGACCGTCCTCGAGGCGGCCGCCGCGGGTCACGGGTTCGAGCTCGAGTGGCGCGAGCTGCTCGTTGGCGGCGCCGCGATCGATGCTTATGGCGTGCCGCTGCGCGACGAGGACCTCGCGATCGCCCATGACAGCGACGCGGTCTACCTGGGCGCGGTCGGCGGGCCGCGCTGGGACGACCCGAACGCGAAGGTCCGCCCGGAGCAGGCGCTCTTCGCCCTGCGCGGCGGGCTCGAGCTGTTCGCCAACCTCCGCCCGGTCAGCGTCCACCCGGCGCTCGTGCACTCGGCGCCCGTGCGCGAGGAGCTCCTGCGCGGGGTCGACCTGCTGATCGTCCGCGAGCTGACGAGCGGGCTCTACTTCGGGCGACCGTCGGAGGAGCGGACGACCGCCGGCGGGCGGGTCGCGGTCGACACGCTGTGGTACACCGAGACCGAGATCCGGCGGGTCGTGCGGCTCGCCTTCGAGCTGGCCCGCGGTCGACGGCGGCGCCTGACGAGCGTCGACAAGGCGAACGTCCTGGCCACCAGCCGGCTCTGGCGCAAGGTGGTCGAGGAGGTCCGGGCCGACTTCCCCGAGGTCGAGGTCGAGCACCGGCTGGTCGACGCCTGCGCGATGATGCTCGTCCGCCGGCCGGCCGGCTTCGACGTCCTGGTCACCGAGAACCTGTTCGGCGACATCCTGTCCGACGAGGCGAGCGTGCTGGCCGGGTCGCTCGGGATGCTGCCCTCCGCGTCGGTCGGCGAGCGCCGGACCGTCCACGGCCTGCACGGCCTGTACGAGCCGATCCACGGCTCCGCGCCGGACATCGCCGGGCGCGACGTGGCCAACCCGATCGGGACGATCCTGTCCGGGGCGATGCTCCTGCGCTGGTCGCTCGGCCGGGCCGATGCCGCGGCGGCGGTCGAGGCGGCCGTGGCCCGGGCCCTCGACGACGGCCTGCGGACTCCCGACCTGATGCCGCTCGACCCGGCCGCGGCCGAGGGGCTCACGCCGGTCGGGACGCGGGCGATGACCGAGGCGATCGTGGCCCGCCTGAGCGGCGTGGCCGCGGGAGCGGCCCGATGAGCGGCTCGAGCGAAGCGCCGGTCGTGCTCTACGACACGACCCTGCGCGACGGGACCCAGGGCGAGAACATCGTCCTTTCGCTGGCTGACAAGATTCGGATCGCCCGGATGCTCGACGAGTACGGGATGCCGTTCATCGAGGGCGGCTGGCCGGGCTCGAACCCCAAGGACATCGAGTTCTTCCGGACCGCCCGGACGATCCGCTGGGAGCAGGCGAAGCTGGCCGCCTTCGGCTCGACCCGCCACCGCGCCAACCGGCCGGGGAAGGACCCCAACCTCCAGGAGCTCGTCGCCGCCGAGACCCCGGTGATCACGATCTTCGGCAAGAGCTGGCTGCTCCACGTGATCGAGGTCCTCGGCGCCACGCCGGCCGAGAACCTGGACATGATCGCCGACTCGATCGGCTTCATCGTCGACCACGGCCGCGAGGCGGTCTACGACGCCGAGCACTTCTTCGACGGCTACCGGGCCGACCGCGACTACGCCCTGGCCACCCTGCGCGCGGCCCGCGACGCGGGCGCCCGGACCCTCGTCCTGTGCGACACGAACGGCGGGACGCTGACCGACGAGCTCGTCCGGATCGTCAGCGACACCCGGGCCAGCCTCGAGGCCGATCCCGGCGCGCCGCCCCTGACGTGGGGGATCCACACCCACAACGACGCCGAGCTCGCGGTCGCCAACTCGCTCGCCGCGGTGGCGGCCGGCGTCCGCCACGTCCAGGCCACGATCAACGGCTACGGCGAGCGCTGCGGCAACGCGAACATGGTCAGCATCCTGGCCAACCTCGCGCTCAAGACGCCGCACGCGCTCGTACCGCCGGGCGGTGGCCGCCTCGAGGGGCTCACGGAGCTGTCGCGGAGCGTGGCCGAGATCGCGAACGTCGCCCCGAACGACTACCAGCCCTACGTCGGTCGCTCGGCGTTCGCCCACAAGGGCGGCGTCCACGGCGCGGCGGTGGCCAAGGTCGAGCGCAGCTACCAGCACGTCGACCCCGCCCGGGTGGGCAACGAGGGCCGGCTCGTGGTCAGCGAGCTCGGTGGACGGGCGAACACCGCCATCCGGGCCGAGCAGCTCGGCCACCGGCTCGAGGGCGTCGATCCGCGCCAGCTCTCGAAGCTGATCAAGCGGCTCGAGGCGGACGGCCTCGCCTTCGAGGGCGCCGAGGCGTCATTCGAGCTGCTCATCCGGCGCCATCAGCCCGGCTACGCGCCGCCGTTCCGGATCGTCGACTTCACCGTCCTCGTCGAACAGCGTGAGGGGCGCGAGCTGCTGGCCGAGGCGACGGTGAAGGTGGAGGTCGACGGCGAAGTGCTCCACACCGCGGCCGACGGCAACGGCCCGGTGAACGCGCTCGACGCGGCGCTGCGCAAGGCGCTCGGGGCGTTCTACCCGCAGCTCGACACGGTCCACCTCGTCGACTACAAGGTGCGCATCCTCGACGGCAGCGCGGCGACCGCGGCCCGGACGAGGGTGGTCATCGATTCGTCCGACGGCCCGCGCCACTGGTCGACGATGGGCAGTGACACGAACATCATCGCGGCCTCCGCGGTGGCCCTGGCCGACTCGCTCGAGTACGCGATCTGGAAGTCCGGCGCCGAGCTGCGGCGCCGCGACGAGCGCCACTTCACCACCGCAACGACCGGGAGATAGCGATGTCCACCGCCACGACCGAGCCGGCCGGAGAGACCGGCGCCGCCAGTCCGACTCTCCACCTCGTCCGCTGGACGGTGACCTCGGGCAGCAACGTCCAGAGCCGGGGCGCCGTCGTGATCGCCTCGGGTGACCACCAGTGGGAGGCCTCGGCCGAGGGGAACGGCCCGGTCGCCGCCCTCTACGGCGCGGTTGACACGGCGCTCGCGGGCGTGCTCGCCGGGCACCCGCGGCTCATCTCGTACGACGTCCACGCGGTCGCCGAAGGGCCCGATTCGCAGGGCGTCGTGACCGTGAGGATCGCGCCGCCGGAGACGGCGGGCGGTCGGCGCGCGACAGGCCGCTACACCGGCGAGGCGCGCAGCGAGAACATCATCGCCGCCTCGGTCGAGGCCTACATCGAGGCCCTCAACCGGCTCCTCGCCGAGGAGCACTGGGCGGGCGCAACCGAGGCCGCCGGCAACCGGCGGCGGGCCAAGACGGCCGCGGCCGCGGCGGCGCGGGCGGCCCGGCGGGCCGAGCTCGACGAGGACGAGGCGCACCACGACCCGTCCGCCTGGTTCGAGCGCTGAGCGTGACCGACCGTCCGTCCGAGCGCCGGCCGACGGTCGCCTTCTCGGGCGAGCCCGGGGCGTTCGCCGAGGATGCCGTGGCGGCCTTCTTCGCCGACCCGCTCACACTCCCCGTGCCGGGCTTTCGCGAGGTCTTCGAGACCGTCAGGGGCGGGCGCGCGATCGCCGGCGTCCTGCCGATCGAGAACCTCGTCAACGGCACCGTGCGCGAGAACTACGACCTCCTGCTCGAGCACGACCTCGTGATCGTCGGCGAGGTCGTCGTGCCGGTCCGGCTCTGCCTGGCGGCGCTGCCCGGCCAGCGGGTCGAGCAGATCGAGCGCGTCTACTCCCACATCCAGGCCCTCGGCCAGGCCGACCGGTTCCTGCGCAGCCGGCCGTGGAGCCTGCTCACCACGTACAACACCGCCGGGGCCGGGAAGATGATCGTCGAGCGCGGCGAGCGCGCCGCCGCCGCCGTCCTCTCGCCCCGCGCCGCCGCCCTGTTCGGGCTCGAGATCCTCGCCGACGCGATCCAGAACGTGCCCGACAACCGGACCCGGTTCGTCGTCGTGGCCCGTCCCGGGGTGGCGCTCGAGCCGGAGTGGCTGCGCGAGCCGCTCCCTGCTCGCGCCCAGGCGCCGGGCGCCGGTCGGGCGATGCGCACGACCCTGGCGATGGCCGTCGCGAACGAGCCCGGCGCCCTCCACCGCGTCCTCGGCATCTTCAGCGCCGCCGGCATCAACCTGAGCAAGCTCGAGTCCCGGCCGATGCACGGCCGGGCCTGGGAGTACGTCTTCTGGGTCGACCTCGACGCCGACGCCGCCGACCCGGAGGCCCGCGCTGCCCTCGACGAGCTGGCCGCGTCGGTCCCGATGATCCGGATCCTCGGCAGCTACCCGCGCGTCGAGGACTGATCCTCCGCGCAGGTTCCGGCTCCGAAGTCCCGTGGTCAGACCGTGCTGCCGCAGAACCGGCACTTCGATGCCGCCGCCAGCACCGACTCCCGGCAGTACGGGCACTCCTTCATCGCCGGCGCGGGCGCGGCCGGGGCCTCCCTGATGAACGTTCGGCTGATCCAGAAGACGACCGCCGCGATCACGACGAAGGCGATCACCGCATTCAGGAAGACGCCGTAGCGGATCGCGACCTCGGTCGCCGGGTCGCCGCCGGTTGCTTCCCGGAGCACGATCTTCAGGGCCGAGAAATCGACTCCACCAAGGACGAGCCCGATCGGCGGCATGATGATGTCGTTGACCAGCGAGTTGACGACGCCGCCCAGCGCGGCGCCGATGATCACCCCGATCGCCAGGGCGAGGGCGTTCGTCTTGAGCAGGAATGCCCGGAACTCGGCGAGCATCGATCCCTCCTTCGACTGCGGCGCGACGGTCGGCGACGGATGGTACCGACCCGCGTCCGTCGTAGGATGCGCCTGTCGGGGTGTTGCCTGCCTGCCGAGCGAGACCGAACGGACGGAGGGGGACGATGCTGAGGCGCCGTGCAGTCCTGGCGCTCGTCGTCGGGGCCTGGCTGGTCGCCGCGTGTGCCGCGTCGCCGGCCGGACCGGGCGGGCTGGCGAGTCCGCCGGCGGTCGGCACACCCGTCACCGCTCCGTCCGCGCCCGGGGCGCCCGGGCCTTCGATCGCCCCGCAGACGAACGGGTTGGCTGGGCGATCGGGCGAGCAGTCGGGCGCGCCCGGCTCGCCTCCGTCCTCATCGATCGGCGCCGGGCTCGCGCCGACCGGGCCGATCGAACGGGCGCGTGTCGTGCGCGTCGTCGATGGGGACACGATTGTCATCGATCGCGGGCGCGGCCAGGAGAAGCTGCGCTACATCGGGGTCGACACGCCCGAGACGGTCAAGCCCGGTTCGCCGGTCGAGTGGATGGGCCCCGAGGCGTCCGCGGTGAACCGCGCCCTCGTCGAGGGGCGCGAGGTGGTCCTCGAGCGCGACGTCAGCGAGTACGACCGCTACGGTCGCCTGCTGCGCTACGTCTGGCTCCAGGACGGTGCCACCTGGATGCTCGTCAACCTCGCTCTCGTCGCCGCCGGGTACGCCCAGGTCGTCACGTACCCGCCCGACGTCAAGTACGTCGACCTCTACCTCGCCGCCCAGCGCGAAGCCCGCGAGGCGGGCCGTGGCCTGTGGGGCACGCCGTCGCCGGGCAGTGAGCCGACGAGCTCGCCGGCAGCCGTGACGACCGCGCCCCGAGCGGGCTCCTGCGACCCGGCGTACCCGGGCGTCTGCATCCCGCCCCCGCCGCCGGACCTCGACTGCCGGGATGTGCCGTACCGGCGCTTCACGGTCCTGCCGCCCGACCCGCATCGCTTCGATGGCGACCACGACGGCGTGGGCTGCGAGTCCTGAGGCGGGGCGGAGGCCGCCCGTGATGCCGCCCGCCCGTGATGCCGCCTGCCGCGGTCCGGCCACTGCGACCGGCCGCCTGCCCGCACCGACCCGGCACTAGAATGGACGCACCCGAGAGATCGACCCGGCACGCGGTCGACGCCACCTCACGCAGGAGCCGCCTCGATGGCCATCGTCACCGGCACGCAACCACACCCGATCTTCCTCGCCGGCCGCTGGGTCGAGTCGCCCGACCGGCTCGAGGTCGCCAACCCCGCGGACCCCGCTCACCCGGCCGGAGCGACGTTCAACGCCACCGAGGCCCAGTACGAGGAGGCCGTCGAGGCCGCGGTCGCCACGTTCGAAGTGACCCGCCGGCTGCCGGCCTACGAGCGCGGCGCGATCCTGCGCAGCATCTCCGAGGGGATCAGGGCCCGGCGCGACGAGCTCGCCCGGCTGATCGCGCTCGAGGCGGGCAAGCCGATCCGCGACGCGTCCGGCGAGGTCGACCGGGCCGTCCTCACCTTCCGCCTCGGCGCCGAGGAAGCCGAGCGGATGTACGGTGAGCTGATCCCGCTCGACCTGATGGCCTCCTCGAAGGGCCGGGTGGGGATCACTCGGCGCTTCCCGCTCGGACCGATCGCGGGGATCAGCCCGTTCAACTTCCCGCTCAACCTGGCCGCCCACAAGATCGCACCTGCGCTCGCGGCCGGGAACACGATCGTCCTCAAGCCGCCGTCCAAGGACCCGCTCACGATGCTCACCGTGGCCGAGATCATCGAGCAGTCAGGGGCGCCGGCCGGCTCGGTCTCGATCCTGCCGATGACCCGCGAGCTCGGCGACCGGATGGTGGCCGATCCGCGCTTCAAGCTCCTGACGTTCACCGGCAGTCCCTCCGTCGGCTGGCGGATGAAGGAGCGGGCGGGCAAGAAGAAGGTCGTCCTCGAGCTCGGCGGCAACGCCGGCGTGATCGTCGATCGGACCGCCGACCTCGACTGGGCTGTGAAGCGGATCCTGGTCGGGGCCTTCACCTACTCCGGCCAGGTCTGCATCAGCGTCCAGCGGATGTTCGTCCATGCCGAGGTGTGGGACGAGTTCATGGCCAGGTTCGTCGCCGGGGCCGCGGCGCTCAGGCTCGGTGATCCGCTCGATCCGGCGACCGACCTCGGCCCGATGGTCGACGAGACCGCCGCCGCGCGGACCCAGCAGTGGGTCGACGAGGCCGTGGCCATGGGCGGCCGGGTCCTCCTCGGGGGCAGGGCGAACGGGACGTTCTTCCCGCCCACGATCCTGGCCGACACCCCGGTCAGCGCCCGCGTCTGCTCGAACGAGGCGTTCGCGCCGCTCGTCGTCGTCTTCCCGTTCACCGAGATCGGCGACGCGATCCGGAGCGTGAACGACAGCTTCTTCGGCCTCCAGACCGGCATCTTCACCAACGACCTGGCGCACGCCTGGCAGGCCTACAGCGAGCTCGAGGTCGGCGGCGTCATCGTCAACGACATCCCGACCTACCGGATCGACCACATGCCCTACGGCGGGGTGAAGGACTCCGGCCTCGGCCGCGAGGGACTGCGCTGGGCGATCGAGGACATGACCGAGATCAAGATCATGGTTCTCGCCTGGCCGCAATAGGTCCAGATCAGCGCCCGGAAGGCCGGTTCGACCGGCGGCACGAACCCGACCCTGCGCGCCTG